>JALZIO010000260.1 GCA_030860245.1 Actinomycetota bacterium
GAGCCTTCAGCCGCAAGCACAAGCGCTGGGGCTACCGCAAGGCATGGGGAGTGTTGAGAAACGAGGGCTGGGTCGCCAACCGCAAGAAGATCCAACGCCTATGGCGAGAGGAGGGCTTAAAGGTGCCCTCACGCACCCGGAAACGACAGCGCCTGGGGGTCTCGACCTGTCCTGCAGACCGGCTGCGCGCCCAACGACCCGATCATGTCTGGGCGCTCGACTTCCAGTTCGACCAGACCTCGGACGGCAGGATCCTCAAGTTGTTGAACATCGTCGATGAGCACGCCCGTGAAGCGCTCGAGATCGTGGTCGAGCGCCGCATCGACGCCGACCGGACCGTAGACGTGCTAGACGACATCGTCACCAGGCGCGGTGGCCCGCCCTCGTTCATCCGCTGCGACAACGGACCCGAGCTCACCGCCAATGCGTTGAGGGACTGGTGTCGTTTCTCTCAGACGGGCACGAGCTACATCGAGCCGGGGTCTCCATGGGAGAATCCCTTCGTAGAGTCCTTCGGATCCCGGCTGCGCGACGAGCTGCTGACGACCGAACAGTTCGACACGTTGCTCGAGGCGCAGGTGTTGATCGGCGACTGGAAGCACGAATACAACACCTACCGACCGCACACCAGCCTTGGATGGCGCTCGCCTCTCGCGTACGCTACCGATTGGAAGGTGCAGAACCAAGTGGACCAACTCTCATAAGAGGTGGACCGACAACTGGGGTCCGGTCACCCGCCCATTGAAGTGGTGTAATAAAGCACCGAATCAACCACTCGATTTAGACTAGTCCCTTAAGGGTTGCAGAGCCACTTCAACGGTGTTGACGAGGTCACCTTCATTCGGGTATAGGGAGCGAGAGAAGAAGACCGGCGCCGAAAAGCCTGCTCAGATTACGCTGTTTCGAAAACAGGAAGCTCGTAGAGGCGAACCTCCGGCGCGCCTGACGCGTCCACCTGATCGGCTGTGGCCTGGCGCGACTGATGCACCTTTTCCTCGCTCGCGTGCATGTTTTCTTCTGAGTCCCACAGGCTAATTCCTATGGCCTCTCCCTTCTTGCGGTCCACCAGCAGGAGCTGACCCCTAAAACCTTCGCATCCCTGCAACACCGGTAAGACCTCCTCCCGAACTGATCGGACGCCCTCGTCGATCTTGTCCGGCGAGCCCGTGATGGTGACGTGTCGAGCATGCATAACTAAGCCTCCTTGGGTCCGATCATCTGGCTCAGTCAAACATCACGAATGATCAGAGGTCAACCGGCGCCGTTGCCACGATCGCGATCGGCCCGGTCACCGAGCCAACGGTCTCGGCGTCGAGCTTAACCATCCGATTGCACGTGGGATGGAGACTGAGATCGGGTGGTGAGAGAAGCCGCATCAGTGACTCAGGTGATTTCCATAGTTCTTGCCCTGCTCACGAGGCCGCGCTCGCGCTCCTTTTGCCAATCCTCGGTCTCGGGTCCTGTGACCGGGCGTGCGTTAAAATCACCGCTTGGCTCAGTTCAAATGCACGAGACAATACTGTGTCGAGGTTCTCCCCGCCTTCGGCAACCACGCGAGGTAGAGGCGGCAACGCGGGAGGCCGGCTCAATACTTCTCCGGTCAACTCCTTATAACGCCGGCGATAAGTAACATCGGGCATCCGTTCGTGCAAATGCCCGTACAGATTTGCTGCAGTCACCCGTGAGGCTTCCTGCAACGGGTCAAGACACCATTTCTCGTAGTTGATATCGGCCGCTTCTCTGTCACCTGAGGCTGGTCCCAAGAGCGCCTCGAACCCTTTGAGCACCTCATCCTTAGGTTCGCCCAAGGCGGCTCTTAGCCGAAGCGATAAGATATTCGCTCGCAGCTGCACATCCTTGTCATCCAGGGCAGTGGCGATCCTCAATGCCTCTTGATTGTCCACTTTGGCGTCCCCGTAGCGCATTCGACGTGTATGAAGATCTGCCCGAAGGTGAAGAAGTTCACATAGGAAGTATGGGGCCTCCATCGCGCGACCCAGGCGAATAGCTCGATCTACAAGGTACTCCGCCTCGCGTTGACTTCCCTGAGCTTCCTTCAGCACCGCGACATCTCCAAGAGTATTAAGCAATCTCCGCCAGTTTCCCAATTCCGTAAGGAGGCGCAGCTCGTATCCGAAGCAAATTGAGGCCTGCCTGTGCTCACCCAGTCGGAGATACAGCCTCCCTGTATTCCCGACAATGAGTCCACAGGCCCACTGGTAACCAATGGCTGTGGCCGCGTCAAAAGCAGACTGCAAGTTCTTCACAGCGCTGTCGTACTCTCCGAGTTCCGTATGACAGCCAGCCATGTCATTGCCGGCGGCTACCACCATCTGGCGATAGCCGATTCTGGTCGCGCTTGCCAGTACGCGTTCGAAATGATCGATTGCGGCACGGTACTCCCCCCGCTGCCACAAGATCCGTCCAAGGTTCTCCCCGGCGGCACAAGCCGAGGCCTCATCCCCTTGCGCGCTGGCGATCTCCATCTGACGCTCGCCGCAGGACAATGCACGCGGGTAATCGCCTCTCTCCAAGTACGTGCGAGCTAGACACTCCAAGGTTGTGGCGACTCCTTCCTCGTCGCCCACTGCCTCATATAGGTCGCGAGCTTCCACCAGCCACTGTAAC
The DNA here is from genome assembly GCA_030860245.1 of Actinomycetota bacterium. Classification (GTDB taxonomy): domain Bacteria; phylum Actinomycetota; class CADDZG01; order CADDZG01; family WHSQ01; genus JACDDL01. The sequence continues at coordinate 2,629 of JALZIO010000260.1, forward strand.
GACTCATCGTAAGATTGGTTATAGGCAAGCAGGGAGCCCAGCGCCCGCCGGGCTGCAGCCTCTTCACGGCGCGCTACAGCCGTTTGCAGAGCACGCCGAAATGCGCCTTCTGCCTGCATCCATTTCCCAGTGAGTTGCCAGATCTCGCCCAGAGTGACGAGTACCCTGCTCTGCTCTGGCTCAGGCAGCAGAGTGAGCAACCGTTGGTAATAGTCGATGGCAGCATCGTTGGTGAATGCAGCCTTGGCTCTTTCCGCGGCCTGGCGGAAATACACCACCTGTTTCAGCGTATTTCGACTAGAACCATAGTGGTGCGCAAGATCGTCTACCAGTTGATCAAGAAAAGGAGAATATGTTCGCTCGATGAACTGTCCCACGCATTCGTGGAGAAGTTCTCGGCTCGCGAGAGACAAGCTATGATAAACGACCTCATGAATAACGGTGTGCTTGAATACGTACGCAGGCTCCGGTTCGTGCTCCTGGACGACAATGAGGCCAAGTTGCTGCAAGGTGCGGAGATGATCCCCAACGAGCTGACGCATCCCACCCTGTGGATAGCTTCCCCATATCCAATGCGCCTTGAATGACCGACCCAGCACACTTGCCACCTTGAGCGTTGTCTTCTCGGGCTCTTGCAGCTGATCTATTCGGGCCGTGATAGCCGTGTTTAAGCTCTCTGGCAAGGCCAATGCTTCCAACGCGTTCCCATCGTGAAAATCAACCTTTTGATCTCGAACATAGTTGAGCAACTCTTCGATGTAGAAAGGATTTCCTCCTGATCGAGCGATGACCCGGCTGATTAGGCTCTGGTCTGCCGCTCCTTGCAAAGGAGTTGCTCCCTCTAGGTGCATGACAATGAGCTCTTCGGCCTCGCCTGGAGACAGCTCAGCCAGCACCAGCTCTACAGAGTGTCCATAGCTCATTACATGCGCCATCGGACTTACATCCAGAGCCGAAGGCCTGTAAACGAGCACCATGAGCAGCGGAAGATCCGTCAGATTACGAGCCAAGTATTCGATCAACTGATGAGAGGCGGAGTCAATCCACTGGCAGTCCTCGAGCACCAACATGAGCGGTGCGGTCGTCGTGCGCTTCCGCAGACACTCGAGTAGTAGTGAGCGCAACGAGTCCATCCGCACTTCTGCGTCTAGGGAATCAGTCGTATCGTTGTCTGGAATTTGCAAGTTCAGCACTGGGCCCAGGAGCGGCACCCGTCGCAAGAAATTCTGGTCATCCGACATATAGCCTTCAAGTTTCTTGACTTGTTCGGCGGGCGGAGATGAAGAATCAAGTCCAAAGAACGAGCGCCACACTTCCCGCCACACAAGGTAACTCGTAGACGATCCGTGGGAAAGGCAAGCGCCCTGGTGGCACATTTGGCCCTCTGACTCAGCCAGCTCACGAATCTCGCCCGAGAGTCGCGACTTTCCGATTCCAGCTTCTCCTGTAATTCCTATGACCTGGCCGTGACCTTCTAGTGCTAGTTGCATTCGATGCCGTGCCATGCTCATTTCTGCACGGCGCCCGATCAAGGGAAGCGAAGGGCTCGGTTCCTCAAGTCTGGCCCGGTCAACCGCTTCCACAGGTCGAACCGCGAAGACCGGCACAGGATTCCTTTTCCCTTTGATGCTAAACGGCTTCAGCGGCTTGGATGCAAATCCCTTCGGCAACCCATCTTCCGCCATGCCACTCACGAGAATTTCTCCCGGTTCTGCCGCTTGCATCAGTCGGGCCGCGAGATTGACAGGGTCGCCTATGACGGCGTAGGTATGACGACTCGGAGCGCCGATCTGCCCACAAAACACAGACCCTGCGGTAGCGCCGATGCGGACGAGGTCATTCGTCAGTCCCTTGAGGTCCATGGCACAGTGAAGAGCACGTTGCTCATCGTTCTCATGCATCATGGGTGCGCCGAACAGAACGATGTACTTGCTTCCTTTGTCTCCCATCTCGATCTGATAGAGATATCCGTCGTAGTTCTGTATTGTCACGACCGCCATCGCAAAGTACTTGTTGAGGAACTCCCCGACCGAGAGGTCGCCATCGTAGTCTCGGGACCCAAAGTCGATGAACAGGATGCTTACTTTCCGATGCTCGTTTACAAGTCCGGCATGGTCTTCCTGCAGGCGCTGAGCGATCACCGGGTGCAAGAACGGGGCCAAGATGGCGACGGCACCTGCGTTCATCTGCACATCTTTGATAGGCGACCTTCTCGGACGACGGAGTAGGCCTTCTACCACGTGGTAGTCACCCCGCCCTTCAGCGACGAGAATCCCGTTGTCCTTTCGATTCAGTAGGTCGGAATGTATTACGACCTCATTTGAGACGGCGTGATGCTCTGCCTCCGCGCAGCGATCGAGAACGCCTCCTGCAGCTACGTACTCCAAGCGAACGGCAGGATCACCGACATTCGTTGAAAGGATCTGGCCAGCCGCGAGGCCAGCCTTGATCGCAAGGCTGTAATTTCCTGCGCTTGTCACAATGGACTTGTACCTTGCCATCCTGCCCTGCATGTCCAGGGCACACTGCACCGCTCGGGAAATGGTTGCTCTTGCATTTCGCTGTGAGAATGGGAAAAGGATCGTCATCCCGTCTCCGCTAAACTTCAACACGTCGCCACCGTAAGAGTGAACAAGGTCGATCATTGGTCTGAAGTAGTCATTCAGGATATTGGTAAGTTCCTCGCTTCCGAACCTCCCGCTGTCACTGAGAGCCTCACTCATTGCAGTGAAGCCTGATATGTCAACGAACAGGGCCACGGTCAGGAAGCGCTGTTCCCGCGCGACGGGGCTTTCGTCCGGATGCCCTGCGATAGAGGCAGCTACATGCCGGGGGACGTAGGAGGTCCACGAGGTTACAGGTGTCCACCTTGTCGCTGCCCCTGCTGGCTTCTGCTGCTCCGAATCCGCCCCGACGACTCCTGTGGCCATATACCGAGCATGTTACTCTCCGCCGGAGGCACACAGGGCAGTCCGTGGTAGGGGGCAATATCATGAGTCGAACCAGCATGCGAGTCTCAGTGCTGCTAGCACTCGTGACGGCGACACTCCTCATCTCACCTACTGGGGCCATGGCACGGTGGCAAGGAATCTCAGATTTGGCACACAACGTCCGTCAAATTTGTCGCGACGGCATGGCCTTCGAACTCGCCGCTTCAGAAATCGGAGCAGACGAGAGCGATGAGCTAGTCGAGAAGGGCGACGACATCCCGCGCAAGAAGCCGGCCGACCGGCCGAATTTTGTGACCAGCCACTTCACGGCTGCGGCTGCTACGAACGGCCAACCTACAGAGATCGCCGACCGACTCTTGACGCTTCCTTTCAACCCCATTGATCCACCGCGTGCGAACCCTCGCCAATATCACGGCTTCTATACCGTCGAGTGGTCTCAGCGTGTCGCTGTCGGCACTGAGATTTTCCCTGTCGCAGATGACGCCCCATTCATCCCCATTTTCCCAGAGGAGAAATTTGTGGTCGAGAATTGCTTCCTCTCTCCAATGATCGACAAAGGACTAAGGGCGAGATTAAGAGGGCATTCGGAGATCGGCTCAGCCAACTTCGAATTCGGGGCTGGAGATGAGAACGGTAAAGGCCGTGCTGTAGTACGCCTCCGCCCGAAGGCACGCCGAGTTTGCTTTGAGTTGAGATGGCGCAATATCCGGAGACCTACCGCCGCACATATTCATGCGGGCCCGGTGGGCGTGGTTGGACCAGTGCTCGTGGACCTCAAGCCCAAAATGCATCGGTTCCGCCACCAAAGAGGTAGTGGTCAAGCACAAGGTTGCGTCCGTGCAGTAATGAGACCATTAGCTCGAGATGTCGGGCTCCACCCATCCGGCTTCTATGTCAACATCCACAATGCGCCTTATCCGGACGGAGCCATCCGCGGCAATCTCAAGAGGTGAGGATTCCGGACGCAAGGATGAGCTGCATGATGAGCACGCATGACCGCCCGGAGGAACCGGGGGCTTAGCACAGCACTCTACCCAGGGCCATCGGCGGCAACTCCTCGGTCCGACTTCAGCGCCGTCGTCAGGCTGAGCACGGGGCCGGCGATGCCGTTGCGCTCGGCTACCGCATGGACGGCCTCGATCGGTTGCCCCCGGGGGCGCGTCAGATCCAGCGCCGGCAGGGGAAGATCCGTCGGGATGGTCACCACCTGCAAAGCCCTCTCGATGTAGTCGAGCGACCCGTGCACCTTCCCCAGTGCGACATTTCCACGGGAGTCCGCGGCCGCTCTTATCACGGCTTCGATGCTCCCGTAGCGGGCAATCAAGGAACTGGCGAGCTTCTCGCCGATGCCCCGGACTCCGGGCAAGCCATCAGACGGATCACCGCGCAGCACGGCATAGTCCCGGTACGCCCGCCCGGGAATACCAAAGCGCGTCTCGATGTAGCTTTCATCGACCCGGTCTACGAGGCTCACTCCACGCTTCGGATACAACACGAAGATGGCCGGGTCCCGCACGAGCTGAAACAGGTCACGATCCCCCGAGACGATCGCAACGCGGCCCGGCGCACGGGCTGCCAGCGTTCCGATGACATCCTCGGCCTCGTAGCCGCGATGACCGGCAACCGGCACGCCACAAAGCGCCAAGACCTGATACAGGACGGGCATCTGAGCGGCAAGCTGGCGCTCTGTTTGCTCCTGCGCGCTACCGGGCTCTGCGCGCGACGTCTTGTAGGTGCCTATGAGCCGCACCCGCCATTCGGGCCTCCAGTCTTCGTCTGTGGCACAACAGACGAAATCGGGATTCCAATCGGTTACGAGGCGGCTAAGCATGCGCAGGAACCCATAGGCTGCGTTCATGGGGGTACCGTCCTGGCCGCGGATGGTATCTGGATTGGAGAAGAAAGCCCTGTAGATAAGGCTGGAGGCATCAACAAGGAGTGTGAGGCTGGTATCCAAGATCCGATCTTAAGACCAGGTCCGGAGATGATCGATCCGTGATGGTAGTAAACAGCTTTCCCCGCCGCCCATGAAAGTGAATGCACCCGCGCGGCGGAAGACCTTCACCCGCTACCGCGTCACCTGGGCGACCTATGGACTGGTCGGCTACTTCGCCTACCTGGAGACGGTCCTCGGACCATTGATGCCCTTTCTGCGCGCAGAACAGGGCCTCAGCTACACAGTGGCGAGCCTCCACTTCAGCGCATTCGCCTTGGGCGGAGTAGTCGTCGGCCTCATCGGGGAGCGGGTCGAGGAGCGTTGGGGCAGGACTATGACCCTATGGGGCGGCGGGGCCGGGATGGCTGCGGGCACCTTGCTGCTGACGCTTGCCTCCGCGGCGCCCGGGACGATCTCGGGCGCATTTGTGATGGGCTTCTTCGGCTCGCTTCTCCTGATCACCACACAGGCGGTTCTAAGCGACCGCCATGGAACGGGCAGCGTCGTAGCGATTACCGAATCCAACGTCGCCGCCAGCGTCTGCGCAATCCTGGCGTCTCTCGCCGTTGGCTTCTTTGCCGCCTCCGGGCTCGGTTGGCGCTCGGCGCTTGTGCCGCCCATGGTGGCGCTCGTTCTGCTGGCGGCGAACTTTCGACGCGAGCCCCTGGAGGGAACCCGTCGGAAGGAGTCGGCGCAGCAGGAAGCCTCATTCGGGCTGCCGAGACGCTTCTGGATCTACTGGGGAGTGCTGGTCCTGGGCGTCTCGGTGGAGTGGTGCATTGCTTACTGGGGCGCCGACTTCCTCGAAAACGCAGGGGGAATGGGGCGTTCGGGGGCCGCTGCTGCGCTGACCACCTTCTTCGTCGCCATGCTGGCGGGGCGCATTGCAGGCAGCGGTCTGGCGCGGGTACTGCCGGGAGCGATCCTGCTGACCGCGAGCCTGTCTCTTGCCTTGAGCGGGTTCCCGCTTCTGTGGCTGGCCCCCGCGCCGGTGGGCAGCATGCTGGGATTATCGCTCACCGGATTGGGTGTGGGATGCGTCTACCCCCTGGGCATCTCAGTCGCTGTGTCGTCCGCCCCCGGGCGGCTGGAAACGGCCACTGCCAGATTGGCGCTTGGAGCCGCAGGAGCAATCCTCGTCGCCCCCTTTGTGCTCGGAGCGCTTGCCGATCTCGCCGGAATCACAGGCGCCTTCGGAATCGTCCTGCCGTTACTCCTGTTCGCCGTGGCGCTAACGCTCGTCGGGCATCGGGCACCGATGGCTCCCTCCGAGGACGGCTGATCATTTGGTCTGTTCTGCGATGGTTTCTCCAGAACAACGCACCACCAGGACAGGGCAACTGACCAGATGGAGCACCTTGTGAGTCACGCTCCCGAGGAAGATCCCACCAACGTTTGAAAGCCCCCTGGATCCCATCGCAATCACATCTGGATCCATGGCCTGAGCCACCCGGGCGATTTCTTGCGCAACGTTCCCGTGTGGAACCAGCGGTTCTTCAGCACGGGCGTTTAGCCCCTCCCTCTTCAACGACTCCGCCAGATCCATTGCCACTCCAACCTCTTCGATTGCTGTTTCGCTGACGCCCCGGCGGGTCACCAGCCGCTCTCTGACATGGAGAATCAGAAGATCGCTCGCAAACTGCTGCGCCAAATCACGGGCCGCATCGACCGCCTTGTCCGAGTGCTCTGAACCATCCACTGCAAGCAAAATTGTCTTGAACACCACGCCTCCTTCCCTACGATCAGTCGTGACTTGACGCTAGCAGCTTGTCCCGCATGTCTTCCGTATGCTCGCTGCCTTCTTCATCACGCACGCTCACACTTGCGCGATGGGTGAGGTGGAGAGGATTGTGGACCGCGCAGGTCCTGACAACTCTTACGACCGCCTCCCTGCGTCCTGTGGGGATCCCCTCGGGCACCTTGACGATGAAATGCAGGCTCTCGATGTGATCCGGATAGCTTTCGCTCATCGAGAACTCGCAGACAACCGTCACCGCCCCCGAAATGCCGCTCCTCCGTAGAAAGTGGGCTGCCTTCAACTCCATGCATGCGCCCAGGCTCGCCACGAGCAGCTCCATGGGAGACACATCCCCATCACCTGACTGCGTCGGAGCAGCGATCGAGAAACGGTGATCCCGGATCGAGATCTCGAGGCGTTCGCCTTCCTGTTGACGAACTTCAATGTCTGGCATACTGCCCCTTCCGCGATAAGCCGTCTTTTCGTTATCAGAGTGGTAAGTATGGCAGCGGATGAGGAGGTCCGGTCGACGGAGCCGAAACGGACGGGGACGGTTCCTGCACCACTGGGCAGCTGATAACGCAGGTCGGAACGGTTCAGGCAGCACCGCCCGCGTGCAGAAGGCTCACCACCCTCTGAACGGCAACGCGGCACCCTCATGCTTGGGCGCCCACCACCCGGCTCAACAGCGCGGGCAAGCGCTCGATCTCAAAGGCGGGGGCGAACAGCACTCCGGACTGCTGGTAGCGGAACTTGATTCTCATCACCGCGTAGATCCCCCAGTGCATGCCGAAGGTTCCAACCGCCCACAGACGTGTTAGACGCTTATCGAGAAGGACGAAAGGTGCGCTCAACTCGGCTGCCAGCGATGCCACCGCCATGGCCCTATAGAGGCCAACTCGGGAGTCAAGGCGCGCCGCAAGCGGTGAGGCTGCGCCGCCCAAGACCGTCTTGCGCAGTCCGTCAACCGCGACCTGACTTCTCAGAGCCTTGCCGTCGGCCCACCCCCATCCGAGCGGTCCCTTCACTTTAGCGACTCCCGAAAGGAGATAGGCGGACGCCGTTACCGCGTTCATCAATCGCAGAGGCCACCCATAGCGACCATGAGATGTTGGACTGCCAAGAGATCCATATTCGAGCGCGTCTAGTGAGTACGCGTCGGCAGAACGACTCGCGCCGAGGACGACCGTGTGCAACACCAGCAAATTGTCGCTGTGATAGATCATCGACCACGAGTTGCGATAGCTGAGCGTCCACAGCAGAAGAGAGGCACAGGCGGGGCCTGCGTAGCGATGGCGCCAGCCCACGAGGAAGGCGCCTTCAGCACCGATGGTCGCGAGCGTCAACATGTCGGCCGTTCGGGGACGAAGCGGCTTGTCCAGCATCCGCACCGGCCCCACCGGTCGAAACAGCTTGGGGTCGGTGCGGGCGACCCGCCCAAACATCCGCACGCGGCTTCGCAGATACCAAAGGCTATAGGCGGCAACCACCACCCTAAGAAGCCCGAGGCGTTCGGCAGGGGCGGGAGCGAACCAGAGATCCACCGCCCTGGCGAACGCCTTTCTCATAACCGAGCTTTCCGTACGGGTTCCGTCCCGTGGACGCGTTCGCTGACGGTGCACGGATCCCTGAAGCAGTCTTCGAGCACAAACTCGCTTGTCACCAGCCTCACCTTCACGACATCCCTCAAGCCGGGATCGTCTGACCGGGCGACGCGCTGGGCGACCTTCCGGCATGTCTGGTTCGCGCTCCCGTTGCGAGCCAACCTGTGCAGCTGCCGGCGGACCTGATTGAGACCTCCCGATCCCGCGTACTTGTAGTGGATCGAGGTAGCTTCTCCAGACCGGCACACGCCTTGGAGGTGAGTGATCCTCGCGGTCTCGGAGCGCTTTGCGGAGAACATAGGGTAGTAGGAGAGCGGAAAGCCATCGCGCTTCTTTGGCTTCCAGTTCTGCACAATGGGGTAGATCACCGCGCCGGTGAGCGACATGCAAAAAAGGACCGCGACGGCGCGCTCCCTGGACTCAGGCATCGACAGGGTTGAAGGGCTCATTGATGCACCCCGATCCGCGGCGAGAACAGACGCGCGGTGTGCGTGTCGGAATTCAGCACTTCTTGGGGAGGACCCGTCTCAACGAGACGGCCGTTGCGCAAATGCCACACGACGTCGGCCGCCTCCACTCGGTGGCGTTGGTGAGTAACGATCAACACCGTCCCATCATGTCCTTCGAGTACCCGATCCACGACACCCGCCGCCGTGCGGTCGAGGTTGGCATCGGCCTCGTCCAGCAGGAGGATGGGGGGATCGCCGACCAAAGCCCTTGCGAGGGCCAGTCGCTGGCGCTGTCCCGCCGAGAGACTGGCGCCGTCCTCGGCGATCTTCGTTTCGAGGCCTTCGGACAACTCGGCGACAACCTCACCGAGGCCGCACAGCGCAGAGACCCGGTCGACTTCCTCCTGAGGAGCCTCCGGCCAGCGATACAGGAGATTTCGGCCCACGGTTCCTCGGAGAAGCGGCAGGTCGGGTCCCACCAGCCCCAACAGCCTGCGCACCGCCACTGCGTCGTGCTCCATGAGATCGTGACCGTCGATGAGGATGCGGCCCCCGTCGGCATCGAGAAGGCGGGCTGCAAGGGACAGCAGTGTCGTCTTGCCCGCCCCGTTGGGACCGACGATTGCAACCGTTTGGCCGGGAGCGGCCGTCACGCTGATCCCATGCAGGACGTCGTCGAGTCGGACTTGCTCAAAGGCGATCCGACCCTCGCCGGGGCGAAGCTCACCGGCGCCTTCGAGAACCTCCAAGCGCGTGGGGCGCGCCAGAAACTCCTCGATCTTCCCCTTGCTCACTTCAGCGTTGTGCCAGTACTCCTGTACTCGACCGAGATCCCGTAGGGGCAATACCAGCAGACCGACGATGGTCATTGCTCCGGCGACTGTGCCGGTCGATGCCCCTCCGGTCATCCCGGCGATAACAACTGCCGCGCTGGCGATCCCAGCGGTACCCTCGGTGACGCTGCGCAAGTGGCCGGTGACGCGCGCTCGCTCGACCATGGCGCGGCGCAGTTTCTTCGACTGTCGCCGCACTCGGTGCCGCTCATGATCCTGTTGCCCGAAAGCCTGGACCACGGCCACGGCGCCAATCTTCTCGGTGACATTCGCGGCCAGGTGAGAACGCCGACGCCGCGCTGCACGCGATGCGATACGAAGCCGAGCACCCACGAACAGTGAGACGGCACCTCCGACCATCAGCACAACTCCAATCACCGCCGCCAGTGCCGGCGAGATCACCGCAAGGACCGTAAGGGCGCCTGAAATCATCGTGCCCGCGACGACAAGGCGCGCAAGCCCCAGACTGACCCATCGCCGCAGGGCGGTGATGTCTCCGATGAACCGCAGCGAGGTCGCACCCTGGCTCCGCTGCTGCACCGCGCGAGCCGAGCTCGAGGTCAGCTTCTCGAACAGGATGATCCTGAGCTCGTGAACGTACGCTTGGCCAAGCCGTTCGGCGTCCACTTGCTCTCGTCCCCGCAGCCATGCCGATGCGCACACTGCCGCGGCAAGGCCCGCCGAGACCGAGGCAACCTGCATGCCGGTCGGCGATCCTCCAGGTACCAACACCGCAGAAAAGACATGCTCGACGAGGAGCGCAGTCGCGACGGCGGCCCCTGCCTGCGCCAGCCCGTTTCCCACGAGGGCGGCCATGAAAAACCTTCTCCGGCCAGTGAGAACGCGCGGCATCGACCTACTGCTCATGAGAGTTCGCGAAGGCCTTAGGCGCTACCTTAGAGTCCCTTCCAATCATCCTGAGCAGTTGGTCGGCGACCAGGCCGTGGGCGAGCTCGGTAGCATCCAGCACGAGCATCCCGTCCAGTGCCGTCCGAGCTTCACGCGCCGCGAGCGGCGAACTTGTAAGGAGCCCGGTAACCGCGAGCGGAGTAATCCGGAGCGATCGAAGGTTCGCAACCCCGAAAGCGGCCCCTGCTGCGTCGGTGGCCGCGAATAAGGCGCCGTCGATGGACGAGGTAAACGCGGAATCGCAGAGGAGAGCGGCAGTCTCGGCCTGATAGATGCCATCCGCCAACTCGAGCACAATCACGTCGACACCTGCGGTCGCGAGGTGCCCGACCAACGTACGGGCGATGTTGAGTACATTTTCGGCCGTGCAACGATAGGTTGATGCATACCCCGCGTGGGTGAAATCCAACACTGCGGACGCGCCCGCGTCGCCCATTAGCCACAAGTCCCCGCCGGCACCCGTACCGGTTACCTTTGCCGCGCCTACCCGCAACCCAGAGCGCACAAGTCCCCTGATCAGACCGGCGACGGCGGTGGTCTTCCCCGAATCCATGGATGTTCCTACGATTGCGAAGGTGGGAGGGATCTTCGGGGGGTCCGCGGGCTCCGCCATACGCCATCGATCGAGGTTGAGAACCCGCCCTGCGGCATCGGTGATGAGCCCCAACGGGTCAATCTTCGTCGCTCCGCTCATCCTGGTGTGCCGGCACAGGGTGCGGGCCGCTATCCCGCCGGCAGCTACCAGTTCGCACGAACTGAGATCCGGGGGGACCTCGGCTTCGTATTGTTGCGGTGCGTAGCGATTCCCGTAGGCAACGATTACTTCGTCGCCTGGGAACAGAACCGACCTGCGCCCGTTGGCGAGCTCAATGCGCGTGTGATGGCCAATCTCCTTCACACGCGCGAGCACGACATCTCCCGCCCTGGGACGAGCGTCTCCAACCATAAGTGAGCCGTGGCTCTCCATCCGGACATGCCGGACGGTGTACGAGGACTTGGCGCGCGCCACGCGCTCTAAAGCCAGTGCCTTCCTGTCCATCGCTCCTCCGATTCGGCAGCTCGTCGACCTTGTGAAATCACAAACTGCCGCAACTACATGAGAGCAGGATGAGAAGGTCGTGAGAACATTCTTAGACAGGGCGTGGGTTCACACGATGTTCATAAGGCGAACCAGTCGCTCCAGCATGAGGATGGGGCCAGTCGTCCTTGTGGACGAACATATGTCCGTGTGAGAGAGCGCGCTTCCTGCGATGTTCGACGCCGACGGCGAGACAGGTCATGGAGTCGCCGAGGCTCGCCTACCAGATATCGGAAGACCACCCGAGCCGAACATGAGGCCGCTTCCAAGGGGTGGTCATCGGTGTTGATCCTGCCTCAACCCCGTCTGGGTGAGAGGCAACTTAAGGTGGGTGATGATGGCAGAACAACGGGGTGAGGCAAATGGACGGCAGGGGGCTCCGGATCCGAACCTGGGAATGGAGCTCGCCGGCTTCCGAATAGAAGGCCGGATCGGCCGGGGAGGAATGGGGGTCGTCTACCGGGCAAGGGACATCCAGCTCGACCGGGCCGTGGCGCTCAAGATCCTGCCGCCGGAGCTGGCCCAGGACGACGGCTTCCGGAAACGCTTCATACGTGAATCGCGCCTCGCATCATCCATAGACCACCCCAACATCGTTCCGATCTACAGGGCCGGCGAGCTCGATGGCCTGCTCTTCATCGTCATGCGCTATGTCGAGGGATCGGATCTGAAGACCGTGCTCCGGCGGGAAGGCGCGCTCGGACTCGAGCGCTCGGTTGGCCTTATAACCCAACTGGCCAGGGCCCTCGATGCGGCCCACGCACGCGGGCTGGTGCACCGCGACGTGAAGCCCGGCAACATTCTCGTGGTGCCGTCGGAGGAGCAGCAGGAGGCTGAGCACGTCTATCTGACCGATTTCGGGCTTACCAAGCCGGCTTCGTCCGAGGCATCGATGACCGACTCCGGCGCTTTTCTGGGCACGGTCGAATACGCGGCCCCCGAGCAGATCGAAGGCGCAGAGGTCGACGCCCGGACCGACGTCTACGGTCTAGGATGCGTTTTCTATGAGTGCCTGACCGGCAAGGTGCCGTTTGCGGGCCCCAGCGCCGCAGCAATCATGTACGCCCACCTTTTCAAAGATCCCCCTTCGGTCACCGGCGCTGCCCCCACGCTGCCCTCCCGCCTTGATGCTGTAGTGAGCACGGCTCTGGCGCGCAGCAAAGAAGATCGCTATGCCACCTGCAGACAACTCGTGGTTGCCGCACAGATCGCATTGCGAGAAACACCCTCATCACCAACCGGCGCGCCGAAAAGGCCGGCGCCGCAGGAGAGGCCGCCGGCACCCAGTCAATTGCCGGCCGACTCGGCCAGGCGCGCGGTCTTCGACAAGGTCAAGGATCTCGCCTTCGAACGTCTTGCTCGTTCATCGGCCCGGGTCTCGGCGCCCCAGCCCGAGGCAACCTTCACACCCCCTCGCTACCTGATCGGGTTCCAATCCCTGGTGGCAAGATCCAAGCAGCTACAAAGGTGGCTGCTCGGGAGCGCCGCACTCGATGCTGCGGTCGCGGCAATCAGTGGTTTCGCCTTCATCTCGATCGCGCGCAGCGCCCGCCCCAGGGCGGCGGCACGAGCGGCAGTCGACCCAGGATCGATCACCGGACTTCAGGTGGTTGTCTTCTTAATGGTTGCGTTCATGTTCGTCGTTTGGTTCTACCGCGCCTATGCAAACCTTCCCCACCTGGGGATCGACAGCTTGCGTTTCTCGAGAGTCTGGGCCGTGACATCGTGGGTGGTTCCGGTCGTGAACCTATGGCGGCCCAAGCAGATCATCAACGATATCTGGAGGGCGAGCGACCCGGACCGTCCACCTCGTGATTCCGCGTTATGGAGGGGAAAGGCGGTTCCCGGCATCTTCTTGCTGTGGTGGTGTGCGCTCGTGGGAAGCAAGCTCTTGGCTCTGGAACCGCTTGCGTCTCTGATTGACACCTCCGTCATACGGTCCCTGGGGATCGTCTCGGGAAAGGCTCAACAAGCGGAAGCAAGCCTGTTGATCGCCACTATCGCCAGCGGATTGAGCGCTATGGCCGGACTCCTCGGAACCAGGGTGGTGGGGATGACAAGCGCGCGTCAGGAGGCTCGCTTGGAGAGACTCCTGACCCCTCCTTCAGACTGAGTGGGCTCCCATAACCATGGCCGGGCTCTGTTCACCGGGATGTGATTTTGGTGTCCATTGCCTGAAGCCTTCTCCACTCGGTCCGCGTGGTGAGAGGGAAGTCGTAAAGACTGGCGCCGAAAGCCTTGCGGCGCGCCACCGCCTTTAAGAAGGCCCTCACCTCCCGGGTGCTCCCCACCCCCGCAATGCCACCGATGACATGGACCGGGGCGCCGGGATCGCCCGTCAACCTCCTTATCGCCCGGATGTTGGCGCTCACAAAACGGTAAACACCCTGGGATCCGTTCGCCCGATAGGTGAAGTAGCTCATCGGCAGCCACACGTCATACCGACGCGCCACGCGCTTGTAGGGAAATCCGAGCCAGTAGGTGGACCCCGTCGGGTCGGGAATGATGGCGCCGAGCGTGTAAGAGGGGCCAACGAAATCTCGGATCCGGTCCGACAGCCTGAGCATTCTGCGGTTCCGGCGGTCGATGTCCTTTACGACTGTCGCCTCGATATCCAGAGCGAAGGAGTCAAAACGCTGACCCCCAGGGCTCCTGAACGAAATGGCCCGCTTGACTCTGCGCCAGTCTCTGCGAAGACGCCGAAAGGACGGGTTGTACCACGCCACCACCTCGATCCCGGCAGCATGGGCGGCCTCGATGTAACGCCCCACGGCGCCGGGATAAAGAATCGCTCGCGGTTGCTTGAAGCTCGACGTCTCGAGATAGAGAGTTCGGACACCGTTGCTCTGCATCTTGCGGACCTGGCGCTGGACGTGCTTCCAGGGCCCGTACACATCGATCCAGGTCCCGAGTCCCCTGTATATCTCGAGATTCGCCGTTCCCCGCCCAGACGTCCCGCGCCTCTGTGAGGTGTGCTCCGATCGCGAGCTCACGGGGGCAGCACATCCGGTAAGGGCTAGGATTACAAAGACGGATACCGAGAACACGAGCGTCTTTCGCGAATGCATAGAGCCCATCCGTCCGCCTCTCCCCCTATGGCTTCGTCCCCGGCCCAGAATACGTGACAATGAACGGGTGGCCGACGGGATTGGCGGGGGACGTATGGTCGGGCCATGATCGACAGCGTCGATGATCTGTTCGGGTTGTCACTCACCGAGTTCACCTCGTCTCGCAATGAGCTCGCTGCTCGCGTCGCCGCTCGCGGAGACAAGGCAGAAGCGCGCTCCATAAAGGCGCTCCGCAAACCCAACGTGGTCGCGTGGACACTGAATCAGCTGTCGCGCCGCCACAAAGAAACGGTCGGGCGGCTTGTCGCCACTTACGTTGGTGTTGGCACCGCCAAGGGTGCAGATGACGTTCGGTCGGTGAGTGAGACGAGAAGACAGCTTGTCACCGAGCTCGTGGACGCCGCAAGGGACATTCTTGAAGAAAGCGGCTCGACGTCGCCGCAAGCAACATTGCAGAAGGTGTCGCAGGCACTCTACGCAGGCGGCAGCGAAAAGGATCGCGAGCTGCTGTTGCAGGGACGTCTGGTGAACGACCTCAGTTCTCCAAGCCTCGACTCCGCCTCCGGTTTGTTGCCGTCGACAGACGAAGAATCGGTGGCGCCGGACGAAATCGACAATGCACTCCAGACGCTGCGTCGGGAGGCGGGCGCCGCCGAGCAGTCCGCAGCACAACTGGAGGACGCCGCGCGCCGATCGGAGGCCGAGGCAGACCGCGCTCGAGCGGAGCTTACCGACGCCGAGGAGCGGGCGCGCCGGGCGAGGTGGAAGGCCGAGGCGGCGCGAAGGCTGGCCGACGAAGCCAGGATCAAGCTTGAAGAGGCCCAGAAGGCAACCGACGGGCGGGACATCGCCCCTTAGAATCGCGGCCGTACGTCCGGGGGCAACATCGTTCGGAGGGTCAATGACCATCGTCGGAAGGCTGGTAGCAAGGCTCATCGTCGCCAGGGCGCTTATCTGGTCACTGCGGTCGAGAGGACCGGCGACCTCTGCCGGAGAGGTCACAGAACACCCCCCGGCGGAGAAGGTGGGCGCCTCTTCGGGCCCCCGAGCCGACCGGGAGCCCACCGTCGACGATCTGCCGCAGGGTCCGATCCCGTCGCAAAGGCAGGGCCCTCCTGGCCCCGACTCGCCGCTGGAGCTTCCTGCACCCGATTGGCGCGAAACGATCGTGCGCACCGTCAAAGAAATCAAGGGCGATCGTGTAACGCTTGTCGCCGCGGGAATGGCCTATTACTTCTTTCTGGCGATCTTCCCGGGTTTGATTGCCGCGGTGGGCATCCTCGGGTTGATCGATGTGAGCGACGCCTTCCTCGACGAAGTCACGTCGTCGATCTCATCGACGCTCCCCGGGGACGCGGGGACCATCCTGACGACGGCCCTCAACGATGCACAGAGCGCTCCGGAGGGAGCATCCCTGGTCGCCGCGACCTTTGGAATCGCGGTGGCGTTGTGGAGTGCTTCTTCCGGCATGGTTGCGCTGCAATCCG
Source organism: Actinomycetota bacterium (assembly GCA_030860245.1). Taxonomy (GTDB): domain Bacteria; phylum Actinomycetota; class CADDZG01; order CADDZG01; family WHSQ01; genus JACDDL01. The sequence goes on from JALZIO010000260.1 coordinate 18,682, forward strand.
GAATGAACATCGCCTACGACATACCCGAGGACAGAAAGTTCGTGATGAAGCGGCTGGTCGCCTTCGCC
>JALZIO010000269.1 GCA_030860245.1 Actinomycetota bacterium
GCGCTTCACTTCGGCTCTCTGGCCCCTGTACGAGGCGGGGAAGCTCGGGGCGCTTCTGTTCCAGTTCCCGCCCTGGTTTGTGATCGGCAGGAGGAACCGCAACTTCATACTCGACTGCGCCCGGCGAGCCGCCCCAATGCGCATCTGCGTCGAATTCAGAAACAAGACCTGGATGAGCCCGGACAATCGCGACGAGACGCTGAGCTTCCTGGAGGGTCACGGCCTCGCCTATGTTTGCGTTGACATGCCGCAGGGCTTCACAAGCTCGATACCGCCGGTCGTGGCGGCCACAGCCGACTTGGCCGTGGTGCGGATGCACGGCCGAAACGAGAGCGGCTGGGAAGCAAAGACGGTGCATGAACGCTTCCGCTACAACTACGATCGTCGGGAGCTGGAGGAGTGGGGGGAGCGCGTCGCCAAGCTTGGCGACGAGGCCAAAGAGACCCACGTCATCATGAACAACTGCTACAGAGACTATGCCCAGCGAAATGCCAGGGAGCTTGCAGGGTTGCTTTCAGAGCGGTAGTGACAAACTACGGTCGGTAACATGTCACCACATCGCCGTCACGAGTCCGTCTCACCGCCTGAGCGACTGGCTCCGTTCGCATGACTTCTGAGGGAACCGCCTCCAAGGAGCTGCAGACAAAATGTCTCACCCAGCCACCGCTCGTAGCCTTCTGCGGTCCAACCGCGCTCACCCACGAGGAGATGCCACACCGAGGGGTGGTTGAGTGTCCAGAGGATGTCAGTCGCCGTGACGACATCTAGTCCGCCGACAAGCGCGTCCTTCCCCTCCAACTGCTCGATGATGGAACGCTGTACGTCGAGGAGTTTGGTCTGGATGTCGTTCCACAGCCCGGCGATCTCCGGATCGGCCGACCCCGCGTTGCGGATGACCTCCATCAATGTGCCGGAGCGCGTTTTCACGACCCGCGACTGACGGGCCAGCAGACTGAGTTTGCGCTCTGGATCAGACTCCTCGAGTAACTCCTGATACCAGGCGCGTTCTACGACGGGGATGCCCGTCTCGTCCTCGCTGAGCCGTTCGTCCCAGAGCTCGCGGAGGAGTTTCGCCTTGGTCTCGAATACGACATAGACGGTCTTGAGAGCGACACCCGCTTCGGCGGCGATAGCGGGCACGGACGTTGCGGCGTACCCCTCCCGTTCGAACAGGCGCTGCGCGGCCTCAAGGATCAAGCGCCTCGTCGCTGCCGCTTGCTCGCGGCGACGAGGGGAATCGTATGGACGCGACCTCTTGACAGCTTCGACCATACGTGTATCGTATCAAGTAATCATTACTTGGATCGGATAATGAATAACTGAGCCGAGTATCAGAAGCGACAGGGAGAGGGGCGGGCATGCCAACTCTGCGGGTTGAACTACAGGTGCGCGACTACGACCTATGGAGGGGAGCGTTCGAAGGCGATGCCGGGGGGCGGGAACAGGCGGGAATGCGCCGCTACCGCATCTTCCGGCCGACCGACGACCCCAAATGCGTGATGCTCGACGCCGACTTCGACAGCGCGCAGGAGGCAGAAGCGTTCCTCGAGATCATGCGAACTCGCGTTTGGCCCGACCCTGCCAAGGCACCGGCGAAAGTTGGTGCGCCTCAGACGCGGATCGTCGAGATGGTTGAGTCCAAGGAATACTGATCCTGGGTTGATACCGTCCAACGTGTTCGTCATCGCTCCTACCTCGCGGAGCGCGAGATCCGCCAGCTTTCGCCCTGAGGCCGAGATCAACGATGAACCCACGAAGGTGCTTATCGAGCAGATCGGCGCCGTGGATGTTGGGCGCCTGGGGAAGCGAATCGGCCATATCGAGCCTGAAGAGGAGTGGGAGATCGACGACACCCTGCACCTCGTGCTGGGGCTGAGATAGTCGAACAGCACGACTTCTTAGTCGCGATAGACATCGAGGTTCGTTTAGCACTGACCAGGAAGAACACGAACTAGCACAGCGCTCGCATTTACGGATCCGTCCCGATACCGGCGGGTGATCGAGGCGCCGACGGTTCTCTTAGGTCACCTACGTCTCCGCGAATCGATTGCTGGCGCGGATCAGTTCATATATGGGCTCTGGTCTATCCGGAGAGTGTCCTGCGTTGTCAACGATCACAAGCTCCGCCTTTGGCCACACCCGCTGCATCTCCCACGCATTGGCAATAGGAGCCTGAAAGTCATAACGACCGTTCACCATGATCCCTGGGATTTCCTTAAGCGAGATCGCGCCGCGGTGCAATGCGCCATCTTCCAACCATGCGTTATGGCGAACGTAGTGGGTGACCAGTCGCGCGAACGCCAGCGCAAACTCACGATCGGCAAATCTCGGAGACAGCCGACCGGTGGGAGGCCAGTCCACTGTCGCCGACTCCCACCGGCACCAAGCTTCGGCGGCCGGTTGATGGATCGAAGGGTCGGGTTGCATCAGCAGTCGATGGTATGCGTCAACGATGTCGCCACTTTCGACCGCCGGCACTGTCGCGCAGAGACGATCCCACTGCTCCGGGAAGAAGATCGCAACGCCGCCACGGAACAACCAGTCAAACTCGCAGCGTCGCCCCGTCGTCACGCCCCAGAGGATCAATTGGGAGACTCGGTCAGGGTGCATTTCCGCGTATGCGAGTGCGAGCGTGCTGCCCCACGACCCGCCCCAGACGAGCCACCTCTCGATCTGGAGGCGATCACGCAGCATTTCTATGTCTGAGATCAGGCTCGCCGTGTTGTTGTTGCCGAGTTCAGTGTGCGGTTCGCTTGCGTGCGGTCTGCTCCTCCCGCAGCCGCGCTGGTCGAACAGAACCAGGCGATAGGCGCCGGGATCGAAGAGCCGCCGATGCCAAGGCAGGCATCCTGATCCGGGACCGCCGTGGAGTACCACCGCCGGCTTGCCGTTAGGGTTTCCACACGTCTCCCAGTAGATGCTGTCGCGGTCATCTACCTGCAATATCCCCTGTTCGTGTGGCTCGAGCTCCGGGTACAGGTCCATCTGTGCAGTTAATCCCATCCGCTGGCAGCGGTCTCGATCGTTCGCAAGAGCTTAGTCACGATAAATGTCAAGAGGCGCTCCCTGGCCGACCTGGAAAAAGCCATGTCAGCACTGCGCTCCTAGAGATGGAGAGGTCGCCCGTCCGCACACTCGCAGGGCGGTTGAGTAACATGGATGCTTTCCCTTTGTACCAGGGTGGAAAGTCTTATGCGCGTGTGTGACGCGCTGGCCCCCCGAAGCGAGGAGGACGACATGCGGGACCCGACCAACACTGACCCCGACAAGTACGCCGTCGTCTTCGAGAATGAGGCAGTGCGGGTGCTGGAGTACCACGACCAGCCCGGTGCGAAAACGAGCCCGCATGATCACCCGGACACCGTGATGATCACGCTCGGCGGATTCGACCGACGACTCATAGTCGATGGGCAGACGCGCGATGTCACCTTGGCCCCTGGCGAAGTCCGATGGCTGGGCGCGCAGAGCCATTCGGGGGAGAACATCGGAAGCACACCGTCGCACGCTGTCTTCGTGGAGCTAAAGGGCCGTAGTGACATCTCACGGAACGCCACGCTGGGACCATCCGAGTCTCCCTAAAGCGTCGTTCAGTGGTCGAGCCCGCGCGCACCATTATCTGCACGTCCGGGTTCCCGCCATGAGAATCGAGCCCGGATGCATCCGGAGAAGTGCTGCTCGATGATGTCGTCAAGCTGCTCGACCTCAAACAGATGGCTGTCGCGGAGCACCTAGGTATTCCTTGCTCCAGCGGCAACGAGCTTGTCCCAGGGAAGCGAGGAGTGACGTCAGACGGCGTGGCTGCCGGCAGGCCGCTGAAGGCGGGCCGGCCTCGAGGTTGTGCGACCATCCTGTGATGAATCCAATCCACAGAGAGTGCGATGGCGGGGCCTGCTCCGTCGGACCGGGGGCCCCGTGCTCGTAGGGTCGATGAACTTCCCCGGTCGCTCGGTGGCCAAGGAGATCCACCGAATAGCCGAGGACGGCTTCGACTTTCTCGACCTCACCCTCGAGCCTCCGGCCGCGTGGTTGCCCGACGGGCAGGAGGTGGCGCGGCTGCTCGGGGATCTCGGATTGGGGGTGGTCGGACATACCGCCTGGTACCTGCCGATTGCCTCGCCCTTCAAGGAGCTGCGGTCGGTCGCGCGCGATCTCTATCGCCGGAGCCTGGATACTTTCGCCAGCGCAGGGGTCGCGCTGGTCAACGTGCATCCCGACGCCCGGGTCCCTCTGCACCCGCCCGAGCAGATCCGTTCACGCAACGCCGAGGCCATCGCCGGGCTCGCACAGGACGCCTCCGAGCGAGGGATGAGGCTGATGGTCGAGAATCTCGATCGGGGCTTTGCCCGGGTCGAGGACTTCGGGGCGATTTTCGGGGCGGCTCCCGCCGCCGGCTTTCATCTCGATGTGGGCCACGCCAACCTTCGGCTGGGTCTCGGAGAGAGCAACCGCACCGCCGCTTTGCTGGAGGCGTTTGGCGATCGTCTCGTCCACGTCCACGTCTCCGACAATCGGGGCGGGGCCGATGATCTGCACCTGCCGCTAGGGGCGGGGTTCATAGACTGGAAGGGCGCGATTGCGGCGCTAAAGGGCGTTGGATACGATGGAACCGTAACCCTCGAGGTGTTCTCCCGGGAGCGGGAGTATCTCAGGACCTCCCGGCGCCTGTGGCTCGGCTGGTGGACCGGCCGCTGAGCCTCGATAAGCGAAGCACTAGTGCACTTGCTGTGACTTGTGTTTATAGTTGTGGCCTGATGCTAAAAACCGTCCTGTGGTGGCTTCTGGTCGCCTTTCTGATCTTCTTCATCGTCTCGGCCCCCGGTGAGGCCGCCCGCATAGTCCGGGCCACCGGGGAGAACGCAGGAGACTGGTTCACCACGGCGGCGAACGCTTTCACCACCTTTTTCTCTCGTCTGGTGTGATGTCGGAGACCGCCGGCATCTTTGCGGGTGACGAGAGGCAGAGGCAGTACCTGGCGGAGGGCGAGAACATGGCCCTCTCCGTCCGCAGGCATTGGACCATGTTCTTGCGGGCTGGCGCGCAGTCGCTCGGCGTCCTGGTGGCGGCCTTCGTCCTGGACTCGCTGACGAGCGACCCCGACGGCGCCGGAGCACTTGACCCGGTATGGGGGTTTGCGTCCTCGGTCGCCGTGTTGTTCTTTGCCTGGCAGGTGCTCCAGTGGTGGTTGACGAGCTTGGTGGTGACCGATCACCGCGTCTTCGAGGTGTCGGGTCTTTTGTCGCGCAATGTGGCCTCCATGCCTTTGAGCAAGATGACCGACATCACCTACCACCGCTCTCTTGCGGGACGGGTTCTGGGGTACGGCTCGCTGCTTCTCGAATCGGCGGGCCAGGATCAGGCCCTGAGCAAGATTACCCACCTGCCCCACCCGCTGGACTTCTATCGCACCGTGACCCTGCTGGTCACCAAGGCCGGGGCCGGCCGGCCGCGAGGCACGGAGGACGAAGAGGGTGTGGCGGCTCGGGGCGTGCCGGAGGAGCTGTTCCGGGATGAGCATGACGACGACGATACCGACGAGATTCCCACGGTGCCTCTATGACCTGGAGGGGCGGGGCGTAGGTGAAGACCAAGACCGCTGCTGCGATCCTGTTCGGCCTGGTCTTGGCCGGGGTCGCCGCCCAAAGAGGTGATGCAGGGCAGCCTTGTCTCGGCCGAAACGTAACTATCGAAAGCGATGCCAAGGACCATCTTGCGGAAGGAACCCCGGGTGATGATGTCTTCGCCGGGGGGCCCGACGACGATCTTTTCTATGGGCGGGGTGGAGACGACAGTGTCTGCGGCGGGCAAGGCGATGATGCCCTCTACGGCGGCGACGGTGCGGATCGGATAGACGGCGGCCACGGAGATGACCGGATTCTCGGTGGGTCCGGCGACGATCGCCTCTCCGGCGGGGCGGACGACGATCGGATCCTCGGCGGTCCGGGCAATGACACCCTGTCGGGAGGTGAAGACGGTGATGTCATTTTCGGGGGGCTCGGAAACGACATCCTCTCCGCCAACCGCGGTGGTGTCCGCGTTCTCGGCAATACCGGAACCGACACTCTGTCGGGGGGCCGCGGCCGCGACATCCTGAACGGTGGACCAGGATCAGGTTCCATCCGCGGCGGGCGTGGGCGAGACAGGTGCGAGGGAGACGCG
>JALZIO010000278.1 GCA_030860245.1 Actinomycetota bacterium
CCTCAATGATATGCGAGTAGAACTGCCCGAGCCCGTCGAGAGTGTGTCCGCGCTTGACGGACACTCCGGTGGAGGGAACGTCGGCGAACTTCGTGGTGTTGTTGGGCTCGGTCCAGATGGCGTCGGCCAGATCAAGCCCGACCTTGTTGCTGTCGACGTCGAAAGCGCAAACGAATTCGATATCTGACACGTGATAGGGACCCAAGTCGACGTGCATCAGACCCGGGACCTTCTCGTCAGAGCGCGCTTTGGCGTAGTACTCCACTCCCTGAATAAGCGAAGAGGAGCAGTTACCGACTCCTATAATGCCCACTCTTATCTTTTCCATCTCTTCCTCCTCTACCCCAGGCTTCCCCCGCCTGGATCGTTGCGAATCCGAACTGCCCTTACTGTCTTAGAGCTGTCTCAGAGCTTGGGTTGCGATGTGCTGCTGGATTTGTCGGCGACGGTGGCTGCGCCGAGGCTCTTTTCCTTCGAGATGAGCTCATCGATCCACTCGATGTCGTCTTCCACCAAGGCCATGCCGTGGTCTTGCAAGGTCAACGCGTAGCTATCGATGCGCTCGCGGTAATCGCGCAGATTCGACTTGAACTGCGCCAACTTATCCTGCAGGTAGAAACGCCGGCGCTCGAGCATTGCCACACGCATCTCTGGCTGAAGGTAGCGAAAAAAAGCCACCTTCAAGGCGAAGAGATCGGGATCGGGCACCGCGCCGGGCTCCCGCAACAATCCGTCAAATAACTCCTCGCCGACGGCGGTTATCCGGTACACGGTCTTGTGGCGTCCGGGCCCGAGACTGGGACTGTTCTCGGCCACCTTTTCGACCGCATCCCGGCGCGCCAACCGTCTCAGCGCCGGATACAGGGATCCCCACGAGACGTGCCATAGGGGGCCAAGCTTGGCGCTAAGCTGTTTTCTGAGCTCGTAGCCGTGCATGGAACGCTCCTTCAGGAGCCCGAGCACAGCCAGCTCCAGCATGCCGGTCTGCTTCATGGAGACGAACCACCTATTCCGAGACTAATGTCGCTGGCCGATATATCGAAACGATATATCGCCACGATATCACAAGGCTTCCGTTGTCCTCTGCCGTGGGTGAGGGCCACTTGTCCGGGGGTGCGTTTACCATCGGTCCATGACGACATCTGGGCGATCGTTCGATCCCACCGGCATGCCGCCTCTTCCCGCGGGGCCGACGGTGGACTACAGCCTGGCGCGCCGGGCCGCGATAGTGGCGCTCAAGCGGGGCACACTGGCCACCACCGATGTTTGTGACGCTCACCCAGAGTTGATGCGGGCCGCCAGGAATATCGGCGAACCATTGGAGGCCCCGTGCCCGATCTGCTCCCACTCGCCCCTCAAGAAGGTCCGTTACGTGTACGGGGACGGTCTGAAGCACGACAACGGACGCGTCGTCTATCCGCCGGAGTGGCTCAAGGAGTTGTCCGGGAAGCATGACGAGTTCACCTGCTATGCCGTTGAGGTGTGCGTTGACTGCGGGTGGAACCACCTTCTGCGCGCCGAGTCGGCAGGGCGCCGATTTGCCTCGGACGGGGCTCCGAGCAAGCAACGTAAGAGGGTTTGACGCGCGCCTCGGCCCGACCGAACGCGTTCCTGTCTAGATGACCAGTCCCGCTGCCTCAGCCGCGCCGTCGAAGGCCCCTGCGCTGCTTCGCTTCGGATGGCTCCTTCCACTTGTAACGCTGTTTTTGGGACTTGGCATCCTGTTGATCACCTACGCATTCGCGTCGATCCCGCTGCCCAAGGAGGTGCCGCTGGCTTCCTCCGCCGAGGTCTACGATCGGGACGGGGAGCTCATCGGAACCTACAGCGACGAAGTTCGGAGATTCCTCGTCGACACCGCCGAGTTGCCGCGTTACCTCAAACAGGCGGTCGTTGCCGCTGAAGATCGTGGTTTCTTCGGGCACAATGGTGTTTCGGTTCGCGGCATCGCACGCGCCGCCTGGGCGAACATAACCGGTGGCGAAATCCGCCAAGGTGGGTCGACGATCACGCAGCAGTACGTCAAGAACGCAGTGCTGCGCGACGATGCGCAAACGGTGAGCAGGAAGGCCAAGGAGGCCATTCTTGCGGTCAAGCTCGAGCGCCGATTCTCAAAACGACAGATCTTGGGCTTCTATCTCAATACGATCTACCTGGGCCGCAGCACCTACGGCATCGAAGCCGCAGCACGTAGCTACTTCGATAAGCACGCTTCGGATCTCACGCTGCCGGAAGCTGCCTACATCGCCGGCATCATCCCGTCGCCCGAGAGTTACCAGGCCGACGAGCACCCTCGAATCGCCCGAGGCCGGCGTGACCAGGTCCTGAGGCTCATGGCACAGCAGGATTACATAAGCGC
>JALZIO010000302.1 GCA_030860245.1 Actinomycetota bacterium
GCCAGGGAGTCCGTGTGGACGCCGGTGATTGCGGTGGCCGCGGCGTCGGCAGCAGCCGAGCTCGGTTACGCCTCGCTGGCGATCATGCTCGGCCAGCCGTGGGTAAGCTTCGGTTTCACGCTCCAAATAACCGGCCTAGTGGTGCTCTACGACGTGCTCCTGACTCCGTTTGTGTTCCCTCTCGTGCGTAGAATTGCCGGTGGGTTGCGCCGGGAGCGCGTGTTCAGGTGGTGAGGCGTTCAGCGCGCCGGTCGATGGCGCAGTCCAAGGAAAAGCGTCGTCGTCGTCAGGACCCAGAGCCCAAAGGCCCGGCCTCTGCTCCGGTGATCGAGCCCACACTTATGCGATTGGGAATTCTGGGGCTGCTTGTCATCATCGCTTTCGGCGCACTGTTCTCGCGCTTGTGGTTCCTTCAGGTGCTCGCGTCCGAGGACTACCGCGTGCTGGCGCGCGAGAACCGGGTCCGGAGGGTGCAATCGGAGCCTCCTCGCGGCCGCATCCTCGACCGCAACGGCAGAGTCCTGGTCGGAAACCGCCTGTCGTTGAGTGTGACGATCGACCGGCAGTCGTTGCGCGGGCCGCGCCAGCAGCGGCGCGTGCTCGGGAGGCTCGAGCGCGTGCTCGACCAGCCTCGATCCGACCTGCGCAGCAACCTCCTGAATCCTGCGATGTCGCCGTACAAACCGGTGCCCGTTGCAAATGACGTGAGTCGCAAGGACGTGACCTATCTCGCGGAGAACCAGGAGGACTTCCCCGGCGTCGGGTACGAGCTTCTGCCGGTGCGGACCTACCCCCAGGGTGCACTCGCTGCGCACGTCCTCGGCTACGTGGGTCAGATCTCAGAAGAAGAGCTGAGAGACCCTTACTTCAGACGGGCGGTGCCTCGTTATCAGGGGGGTGACCTGATCGGGAAGGCCGGGATCGAGCGCACCTACGATCGCTATCTTCGAGGCCGCCCGCGGCTCGAGAAGGTGATCGTGAACTCGGGCGGTGAGGTGACGGACACATCGGTCATCCGCGCGGAGGAGCCGGGTCGGGATCTCACGCTCACCCTGGATGCCAAGATCCAGCGCCTGTCCGAAAAGGCACTGGTCAGCGGCATCCGGGCGGCGCGCGCCGCCGACTACCAGGCGACGGGTGGTGGAGTGACCGTCATGGACCCACGCACCGGCGGCGTGGTTGCGATGGCCAGCTATCCCACCTACAAGCCGGGCAATCTCGCCGACGGCATTTCCATCAAGGAATACGCGGCTCTCGGCGCGGCTACGCCAAACGATCCCACCGACGACAAGCTGTTGAACCGCGCCCTTCAGGGCCAGCGCCCGCCCGGATCGACCTTCAAGGTCGTGACCGCGGGCGCCGCCATGGCCAGCGGCGTCGCAACTCCATCGTCCTATCTCGGGTGTCCTCCAAGCTTCACCTACGGAATCACCTTCAACAACTGGACCTCGGCCGACATGGGGTCCATGGGTTTCGCCCGCTCGCTCGAGGTGTCTTGCGACACCTTCTACTACGCCCTCGGCGCGCGCATGGAGGACACCTTCGGGGCGAAGGAACCCTTTCAGAAGTATGCGCGGCGCGCTGGGTTCGGACACCAGACGGGTATCGACCTCCCCAACGAGGCCGAAGGGCGTGTTCCCGATCGAGCCTGGTGCAACGCGATCAGGAAGGCGACCGATGGCGCCATTTGCCCCTACGGCTGGGTCCCGGGCTACACGATCAACATGTCGACCGGCCAGGGGGATCTGATAGTCACCCCCCTTCAGATGGCCACGACATACGCCGCAATCGCCAATGGAGGCAAAGTGTGGAAGCCGTATCTGGGCTCGAGGCTGTCCGTGCCCGGCGCATCCGGTGAGGGCAGGGTCGTGCGCAGGTTCGGCACCCGGGCGACGGCGCGCCTGCCCCTCGAGGCAGATGAGCTCGGCGTCATCCGCCAGGGCCTCGTCCAGGTCATCTCGGGTGCTTCGGGTACAGCGGCGAGTGCCTTTGCAGGGTTCCCCCTGGACAAGTTTCCACTTAGCGGCAAGACGGGCACTGCGGAGCTGAGCTCGACAGACGTGAGCTTGAACGACGCGTGGTTTCTCTCTTATGGGCCGGCCGGGTCGCCGAAGTACGTCATATCGATCTACGTCGAAAGGGCCGGGCACGGTGGCGAGAGCGCAGCACCCATCGCGCGCGAGATCTGGGAGGGCATCGGGGGCTTCGATTCGTCCACCGACGTCACCCTGGGCAGGGACAGCTCCGGCTGATGGTGACTCACGATGCCTTCCGAGGGGCCGTTGACCGCATAGGTGGCGAGCCGGTGTCGGCTCAGATGGCGCGAAAGGCCCCCATCCGCCATGTCGACCCAACTCTGCTCATCGTCGCAGCCGCCTTGGTGGCTTTCGGCGCAGTGATGATCTATTCGGCCACCGAAAGCAAGCAGTTGCAGGCGGGCCTGGACCCCGGATTCTTTCTGAAGAGGCAAATCGTGTACGCCGTGGTGGCATCGGTTGTTCTCGTGATTGCGAGTGCTGTGGATTACAAGCATCTTCGAGCTGCGGCCACTCCTCTGTACATCCTCGGCGTCGCCGGGCTGGCTCTGGTGCTGACTTCCCTCGGCACCGTGACCGGCGGGGCAAGGCGTTGGTTCGACCTCGGCTTTGTGACCGCCCAACCGTCTGAGATCGCCAAGCTGGGCGTGATCGTCGCAGTCGGCGCTCTCCTGGTGCGCCGCAAAGGAGAGGTTCGAGCACGCGACGTCGCGCTTTGCGTCGCTGCAGCCCTGTTGCCGATGGCCTTGATATACCTCGAACCCGATCTCGGGACCATGATGATCTTCTTCGCGTTGACCGGAGCACTGCTACTGGTCGGAGGGGCCAAGGTGCGCCACTTCCTGGTGCTCTTGGCTCTCTCCGGCGCGGCGGTGGCGGCCGTGCTGCAGATGGGCTTGCTCGAGGACTATCAACTGGAGCGAATAACCGCGTTCATGGATCCGACTCCCAACGTCCAGTCCGAGGGCTACAGCCCGTTCCAGGCGAAGATCGCGATAGCCTCTGGCGGAGTCAAGGGCAAGGGCATTCAGGACCGCAACTCGCAGACGTCCCTGGATTTCATCCCCGAGCAGCACACCGACTTCATCTTCACCGCAGTCGGCGAACAGCTTGGCTTTATAGGATCAAGTGCCTTGCTTGTGCTGTTCGGGCTTCTCATCTGGAGAGCTCTTCGGATCGGGGCGATGTCGCGCGACCTTTTCGGGAGTCTCCTTGCTTCAGGGATAGCGGCCATGTGGGCGTTCCAGGTGTTTGTCAACATAGGGATGACGGTGGGGATCATGCCGATCACGGGAATCCCGCTTCCATTCGTCTCCTTCGGCGGATCGAGCCTTTTGACGAACTTTGCCTGCGTCGGACTGCTGCACAATATCCATATGAGGCGATTCCTGTAGAGGTGCCGGTTCGCCGGGAGGCCGGCCGATGACGGCCGACACCCCCAGGCGCCGCGAGAAGGCGGCCGACGTGCTGTCCGAGGTGGAGGAGGGAGCCCGAGCCCTCGAGGAACGGGCCCGAGCCCTCTCGGACTCGGCAAAGGCCTCGAACGCACCGGTTAAGGCCACCCCTGATCTGGCCCCGAACACCCCGGGCGAGGGAATCCCTGAGGCCCGCGTCATCGAGCCCGCAGCCGTTCCCGCGGTTCCCGACGGCCGGGATGAGGACACTCCGGCTGTGCCCAAAGGCTCCGGAAGTGCGGGCCGAAAGACACGTCGCCGGCCTCGAAGCCGGAGGAAGGCGTCTGCACCCCCGGCCGACCGGGTCATGCTCGTCCACGTCGGCGACGACGGGATCCAGATCGCCATCACCGAGCAGGGCATCGTGGTCGAGTTCTATGTTGCCGGGGCGAAGGATCGGTCGCTTGTGGGCAACATCTATCTCGGGCGAGTACAGAACGTGCTGCCTGGGATGGAGGCTTCGTTCATCGATTTCGGCGAGGCGCGCAACGGCGTTCTGTACGCAAGCGAGGTCGGCGTCGGACTCGAAGAGGGCGCTGAGATCCCGAGGATCGAGACCGTCCTGAGCTCCGGCCAGCCCATCCTGGTCCAGGTCACCAAGGACCCCATGAGGGCGAAAGGGGCTCGTCTCACGGCGGCGGTTTCGATTGCGGGCAGGCATCTGGTGCTCGTCCCCAACGCCCCGAGCCTGGGGGTGTCGCGGAGGCTCGGCGACGAGGAGCGCGGGCGACTCAGAGACATTGCGGCGCGCCTGAGACCCGAACGGCACGGGCTCATCGTCAGGACGGCGGCGGAGGGCGCGGGGGCCGACGACCTCGAACGCGATCTGGAACGCCTCGTAACGGTGTGGGGGGATATCGAAAGAGCGTCCGCCGGCGTCCAGGCGCCCGCGCTCCTCCACCAGGAGCCCGAGCTCGAGCTGCGGGTTTTTCGTGACCTCTTCAACCGCGAGGTGTCCAGCTGCGTCATCGACCACCCGGGTGTCGAGGCGAAGCTCCGGGAGTACGTGGCGGCGACAACGCCGGACCTCGAGGGACGGATTGAGCGCTACGACGGCGAGCTTCCCCTCTTCGAAGAGGTCCGTATCGTTGAGCAGATCAGGAAGTCCCTCGACCGCAGGGTGTGGCTTCCCTCCGGCGGGCACATCGTTATCGAGCGAACCGAGGCCATGACGGTCGTCGACGTCAACACCGGCAAGTTCGTCGGCAAGTCCTATCTTGAGCAAACCGTGCTCCGTACCAACAAGGAGGCTGCGGTCGAGGTGGTCCGCCAGCTGCGCCTGAGAGACATCGGCGGGATCATTGTCGTCGATTTCATCGACATGGACAACCCGGAGAACCGCGCCGAGCTCGAGCAGGTCTTCAGGCAGGAGCTGGAGCGGGACCGCACCCGGACCCAGGTGTTCGAGATGTCGCCGCTCGGGCTCATTCAGATGACGCGCAAAAACGTCTCCACCGGGATCGTCGAAGCCTTCTCCGATCCCTGCCCTGAGTGTGAGGGCAGAGGAATTCTCATTCACGACGTCGACTGATCCGCCGATCGGGGAGCCGGGGCCTCATTTGGTATCCTGAAGCGTCCCTTTGACCCCAACAGCTTTTTGCAGCACAGAGGAGTCGGTTGTGTACGCCGTGATCAAATCGGGTGGAAAGCAGCATCGAGTCGCTGAGGGCGACGTCATCGACGTCGAGCGGATCGAAGACGACGGCGAGGTGCGCTTCCAGCCGTTGCTCGTGGTGGACGACGACGGCAACCTCCACCTTGCCGACGGCAGCGTGACCGCCAGGGTGGTGGGGGCAACCAAGGGGCCCAAAGTGCAGGTGAGGAAGTTTCGGAACAAGACGGGCTACCGCCGGCGTGCCGGGCACCGTCAGGGATACACGAGCCTGCACATCTCTGCGATTTCTACGGGCGACCCAGGCCGGGAGGTGACCTCCGATGGCACATAAGAAGGGTGCCGCTTCCTCGAGGAACGGCCGCGACTCGCACTCCAAGCGCCTCGGCTACAAGGTGTACGGCGGGCAGGATGTCAAAGCAGGGATGATCATCGTTCGCCAGAGGGGCACCAAGGTGCACCCTGGCCATAACGTCGGACGGGGCGGAGACGACACGCTCTTCGCGAAGGCCCCGGGCCAGGTGTCGTTTCACCGGATGCGGGGCCGCAAGGTGGTCAGCGTAGTGGGGCGGGAGCGCGAGGAGACGGCTGTCTAAAGGGCAGGGTGCGCCGCAAGGCGGGTTCGTCGACGAGGCCCGCGTCTACGTCACCGCTGGGTCCGGCGGGTCCGGTTCGGCCGCTTTTCACCACGAGCCCTACAAGCCCAAAGGGGGCCCCGACGGCGGCGACGGCGCCGATGGGGGCAGCGTCATCCTGCGGGCCGATGGCTCGGTCGGCACCCTGCTGGAGCTGCGGGACCATCCTCATGTAAAGGCGGGCTCGGGCGGCGCCGGGCGCTCGAAGCGGCGGCACGGCGCGCACGGCAAAGACCGGGTGATTCTCGTGCCCCCGGGCACCGTCGTGCACGACGAGCAAGAGGTGCTGATCGCCGACCTCGCCAACGCCGGGGACGAGGTCGTCGCAGCCGTGGGAGGTAGCGGCGGTCGGGGCAACGTCCGCTTCACCACCTCGACCCGGCGCGCTCCCAGTTGGGCGGAGAAGGGCGAGCCCGGCGAGGAGCGGCGTTTGCGACTCGAGCTGCGTTTGCTCGCCGATGTCGGCCTTGTCGGCTTCCCCAATGCGGGGAAGTCGACCCTGATCTCCCGCATCTCGGCGGCGCGACCCAAGATTGCGCCTTATCCGTTCACCACCCTGGCCCCCAACCTCGGCGT
>JALZIO010000303.1 GCA_030860245.1 Actinomycetota bacterium
ACACCAAGGCGATAATTCTGGACTCGAACGGCCGCTCCGAGGAATGCGGCGCCCTCATGCGTCACGCCCTTGCAATTGCGTTGACCAACGATGTCGCCTCCGCCGCCGAACGCGCCTACTACAACCTGTCCAACCTCGCCTACTACAACGAGGACTTCGGCGAGGCGCTGAGGTACGCGCAAGACGGCCTGGCTCTGTGCCGAAGGCTCGGCGAGCGTGAATGGGAGTGGGAGTTTCTCGCCAGCACCGTGTCTGTCTTCTACTGGACCGGACGCTGGGACGAGGCGTTGGAAATGGCATCCGACATCCCCGCCCTCGAGGAGATACCGGCTGCGAGGTTCTCCTCTGTGGAGCTTCTGATGAGCCTGCCGCCGTTGCTGATCGCCCAGGGCCGCGGCAAGGAGGCTCGCGCTCTGCTGGCTTCCTTTGAGGGGTTCAGCGAATCGGCCGACCAGCAGGAAAGGGGCTCGTACGAAGCGGCTCACATGATCGTGCTACGGGCCGAGGGAAAGCTGGCCGAGGCTCGGGGGCTGGCCGAGACCGTGATCGAGCGGGAGGTCGCCCTCGGCCCCCGGTTCCCCGGCCTCAAAGCGGCGCTCGTCGAGGGAGCGGAGGTTGCGCTGGCTCGGGGAGATTGGGGCCGGGCGGAGGAGCTCATCGGGCGGATGAAACAACGGCCGGTGGGAGGAAGCACGCCCTATCTCGACGCCCAGGGCGCCCGCCTCCAGGCGCTGCTCGATGCGTCGCGGGATGAAGGGCCGCGCGTGGAGGCGTTGTTCAAGGACGCGGTCGGCCGGTTTCGCGAGATCGAGAGCCCGTTCTGGCTCGGCGTGTGCCTGCTCGACTACGGCGAATGGCTCGGAAAGCGAGTCGGGCCCGACGCCGCCGAGCCGCTTGCGGAAGAGGCGGCGGAGATCTTCAAACGGCTGGGCGCTCGGCCATGGCTCGAGCGCGCCGGGCGCAGCGCGGGCGACGCAGCCCCCCGCCTGGCGCCCGCGATCCCAGCCGGCGACTGACTCCTCGAGATCGAGCAGCCGGGTAGGTGAGAATGCTCCTGCCCCATCCGCCGGGTGCTGCAACGCGGACTTTCATAGGAGGATGACCCATGGATGCAAACGAGTATGTCGAAGCCATCACGCGGGAGAGCCGTGCGCTGGCGGCAGCCGCCGAGCTCGCTCCCGCCGCCGAAGTCGCATCGTGTCCCGGATGGGACATGCTCGACCTCGTGCTTCACACCGGCGGTGTCCATCGTTTCTGGAACGAGGTCGTCGAGCGGCGCCTGCAGAGCTACGAGGATGCGTCCACGGCCGATGTGCCGGATCGAGACGGCGCCGTGGGTTGGTTTCGCACCGGTGCCCAAAACCTCGTCGAGTCTTTGACCGCCGCAGACCCCGATGAACCGGTCTGGACCTGGGCTCAGCAGAAGAACGTAGCTTTCGTGTGCCGGCGGATGGCGCAGGAGACCACGGTGCACCGCTGGGATGCCGAATCGGCGGCCGGTGACCCCGGCCCCATCGAAGCGGGACTCGCGATCGATGGGGTCGACGAATTTCTCGACGTTGGGATGCCCGCCGAGGAACGGCCCTTCGGGCATCCGGGCGAGAGCATCCACTTGCATCGGACCGACGGTGAGGGCGAGTGGGTTCTGTACTGCGGGCCAGAGTGGATTTCGGTCGAGCGCTCGCATGCGAAGGGGTCGGTTGCAGTGAGGGCGCCGGCGTCGGACCTCCTGCTGTTGCTGTGGCGGCGCGTGCGCCCTGGGGACGTCGAGGTTTTTGGTGACGAGCAGCTCCTTGTGGAGTTCCTTGCCTGGATGGATCTCGACTGACCACCCCTCCGGTCAGCGCAGAGCAGCGATCGCCGGCGTGGCGAGCTGGGTTTGCCACAACTCTGGCGGCAGGGATGGCGGCCAGCACCTTCGTGCAGTTCTTTTTCGGCAACCTTGCCCCTTTCCTTCTCGATGAGTTCGACGTCAGCCGTTCGCGCTTGGGTCTGTTAACCACCGCTGCTTTCGTAGTTGGCGGCTTGGGCTCGCTGCCGGCCGGCCATCTGGTGGACCGGCTGGGCGGGCGCAAGGTGCTCGTGGGCTTGCTCGGGCTCGTGATCATTTCGACGCTCGGCATGGCTCTGGCGCCCTCGTTTTCAGCCATGCTCTTCGCAGCGGCGGTTGCCGGTGGAGGTCTCGCCGCCTGCAATCCGACAACCAACAAACTGATAGCGGCCCATACAGCGCCTGGAGAACGTGGCTGGATCGTCGGAATCAAGCAGGCGGGCGTGCAGTTCGGAGCGTTCTTCACGGGGGCAGTGTTGCCCGCGACTGCCGTTGCCCTGGGGTGGCGGCTGGCGCTCGCCGTGACGATTGCAGTCCCGGCGGCCGCCATAGCGGCGGTATTTTTGCTGATTCCCCCGGACACCGGCGCGCCGGAGGACCCGTCGGGTGCGGGTCGCACGTCGCTGACCTCGACGGTGTGGTGGATGACGGCCTACGCTGCGCTGATGGGCGCCGGGGTAGCTGCCATAGGTGCGTGGGTGCCCCTTTATGCGAAGGAGGGAGTGGGGGTGTCCGTCAACACCGCGGGAGCGGTTGCCGCCACCATCGGGCTCGTGGGCATCGCCTCTCGCGTCGCATGGGGCTGGGCCACCGAACGCATCGGCCAATTCTCCATGCCGTTGGCGGTGATGGGGCTTGGCTCGACGGTCGCCAGCTTGTTTTTGATCGCTGCGTCGAGCATGGGGCCCTGGCTTCTCTGGGCGGCCGCGGTGCTTTTCGGCGCTACCGCGGTGACATGGAACGCCGTGGGAATGCTCGCCATAGTGGCCGAGGTGGAGAGTGACGCGGCGGGGATGGCCTCCGGTATCGTGCTTGCGGGCTTCTATGCCGGTTTCGTTGTCAGTCCGATCCTCTTCGGTTACTCGGTCGACCGAACGGGCGCCTACACCTGGGGATGGGGAGGCATCGCCGTGGTGTTCGTTGCAGCTACGGTTGTTGCACTTGCGTGGGATGCATTCAGGCGCAAGAACGCCCAGGCACAGGTGGCTCGAGCCGAAGCTTGAGAGTTACTCCCCGAGCCGCATCTTGGCCCGGTGCTCACACGTTTGGTTCTTGCTTCGGCTCAGTAGCCGGTGCGTTACCTCGTCGCCGCGTATCGAAACGAGACCGATATTGTTCTCTCCGACGATCATCGAAGAGTCGGGCCCTTCCGTGGACACATAGTTGCGCTTTTCGCGGTAGTCGGGCGGCGTCTCAATCCCCAGTTGGCGGACCCGGTTCGGCGCCAGGAAGACGGGTCCGTCTTCGGACCAGTCGTCTGTGTTCGCCGACTTGGCCATGACGCGCGCCTTGAGGCCGTTCGAGTTGCTGAGCTCGGGGGGGCACTCCCAACCGACGCGCTCGTGGGTTTTCTTCACGAGGCGGCCGAGGAGGTTCAATGCAATCTTGCTGAGCTCTCCACTGTGCTTTTGGCTGCTGCTTACCAACTGGCAGATATTGAGGGTGTTGTCTCCGATGGAGAATGCGGCGCGCGAGGTGAACCCGTAATGAACGTCGCCGGAAAGTACGACGCATTCGCGCACACCCAGCCGCTCGATGAGAAGACGCATGAA
>JALZIO010000019.1 GCA_030860245.1 Actinomycetota bacterium
GCCGAGAACGCCCGCTTCCTGCGCACCAACCGGAGGCCATTGGTGCGCGGGATGGCCGGCGGACACGCGTCCTTCACCATGAGCCCGGCCACTCTCGATGCACTCGTAGGTGAGGCGCGCGATCTCGGCGCGCCGCTGCACATCCACTTGGCGGAAGACGGCTGCGATCAACGAGACTCGCTCGAACGCTACGGGACGCGGGTGGTCCATCGTTTGATTCGAGCGGACGCGCTCGGGGAGGGCGACCTCGTCGCGCACGGCGTGCACCTCGACGACTCGGAGATCGATGCCCTGGTGACCTCCGGGGCATGGGTGGCGCACAACCCCCGTTCGAACATGAACAACGGGGTCGGATACGCACGCGCCTCCGATATGGGAGAGCGCGTTGCCCTCGGCACCGACGGCTTGGATGGTGACATGTTCGCGGAGGTGCGCGCCTGCTACCTAAAGGGACGCGAAACCATGCTGGACATCGGCCCCGATTGGGCACAACGCCGCCTGTTCACGGGCGCCGGTCTCGTTGGATCCGTCTTCGGCGAACCGGCGCTCGGCAGCCTCGAAGCGGGAGCGCCGGCCGACCTGATCGTTCTCGATGCCCACCTTCCCACTCCCCTGTCCGAAGCCAACATGGCGGGGCACCTGATGTTCGGTATGAACGCGTCGCATGTGCGCGATGTAATGGTCGCGGGGCGATGGATCGTGCGCGATCGACGCCATTTGCTGATCGACGAGGAGGCCGTGGCGGCGCGCTGCCGCGTCGCCGCTCCCGATCTGTGGGCCCGCATGGCGGAGATCCCGGGGTCCGGTGCGACAAGACTGTGACATATTCAAGTCCTCTGCATGCTGGAGGGAGGCATCACATTGAATCGCGGCAATCTCGTGGGTAAGGACTTCATCTCGACGGCCGACTGGTCGGTCGAAGAGCTCGGCATCGCGCTCGACGTCGCGGCCGAGCTCAAGTCTGCGTTCGCATCGGGCCAACCCCACCGGTTTCTGGCCGACAAGACCCTGTTCATGATCTTTTTGGATCTTTCCACCAGAACCCGCAACGCCTTCGAAGCCGGCATGACGCAGCTCGGGGGCCACGCTCACTTCATCGACGCCAACACGTCCCAGATAGCGCACGGTGAAAGCCCTCGCGACATGGGCATCATCCTGTCCTCGTACGGACACGGAATCGCTATTCGCCACGACAAGGTCCCGGGCGAAGGCAATGCGTACATGCGGACCGTCGCCGATGCGGCCGGCGCGCCGGTGATCAACCTGCAGTGCGACGAGGATCACCCCACCCAACAACTCGCCGATCTCATGACCATCGAAGAGGTCTTCGGCACCCGCAACCTTTCGGGAATGAAGGTGTGCCTCTCGTGGGCCTTTGCCCCCTCGTATGCAAAGCCGATGAGCGTTCCCCAGGGTTTGGCGCTCCTGCTGCCCCGCTTCGGTGCCCAGCTCACGATCGCCCGTCCTCCCGAGTACCGCTTGATGCCCCACGTCATGGAGCGCGCCCACCGGCTCGCCCGGGCCGGCGGTGGGAGCATCACCGAGGTCGAGTACATGGACGAGGGCTTCTCCGGCGCCCAGGTCGTCTACCCGAAGTCGTGGGGCGCCGAGCATCTGTTCGGCAACGAATCCGAAGCACTCGCCCTCAACGCCCGCTACAGGGACTGGATCTGCGACGAGCGCCGCATGTCGCTGGCCGCCGGCGACGCCGTCTATATGCACTGCCTTCCCGCCGACCGGGGACACGAGGTGACCGACGAGGTCATCGACGGCGACCGTTCGGTGGTGTTCCAGGAGGCGGCCAATCGCCTCCACACCGGTAAGGCGGTGATGGCGCTGACGATGGGCGGCTACCCGGAGCGCGCTTGACCGACCCGGCGGACCGACGGCCCACCAAAGCGGACCTGGCAAAGGCCTACGGCCGGAAGGTGCCCGACGTCATCGGGCCGAATCTCAGGGTGCTCTTCTGCGGGATCAACCCCGGCCTGTATTCGGGGGCGGTGGGCCATCACTTCGCGCGTCCGGGCAACCGCTTCTGGCGAGCCCTCCACGCCGGCGGCTTCACCCCCGAGGTTCTGTCGCCCTTCGACGAGGACGAGCTTCTCCGGTTGAAACTCGGCATCACGAACCTCGTAGAACGCGCCACGGCACGCGCCGACGAGCTGGCCAACGACGAGTTGGTAGCCGGAGCGCGTCGTCTTGGACTCAAGGCGAAGAGATACTCGCCGGACGTCATCGCCTTTCTCGGACTGAGCGCCTACAGGGCCGCCTTCAGAGCTCCACGGGCCGTGGTCGGCCCGCAAGAGCGAACCGTCGGCCGCTCGCGGACCTGGCTTCTCCCGAACCCAAGCGGATTGAACGCCCACTACCAGATCGCCGACCTGGCACGCGTCTTCGGCGAGCTGCGAGCGTCACCCTAGGGAATCCGCCCACTGCCCGCCTGCGGCGGTTGGCCGGAGGCGCGTGATGCCGTTGTGTCAAGGGGGAGGCGGGCGCGCCGAGCGCTCGGCGTCGTCAAGCGTCAGGCCATAATGCACCGCGTGTCCAGGCGATCGAAGTCATGATCTCGATGCCCGAGGACCTGTTCGAGCGGATCGACCGCGCGGCTGGAGAGCGTCTCACCAGTCGCAGCGCGTTCCTGCAGGAGGCCGCCCGACGCTCGCAAGCCGAGAAACCTGGGCTGAGATTCACCCTCCGATCGCGACTTGGCGACGCCCAGAACCCTCGCTCGGTCTCCCCTTCGAAACAATGCAAAGTGGTGCTTTAGCGGAGGCGGATGACGTTGCCCGTGACCAGGCGCGCTTCGTCGGAGACGAGCCATACGATCACCTCTGCGACCTCCTCGGGCCGGGCGACTCCCACCAGCTCGTCGCTGGCCTCGACCGACCGGCGCACCTCCTCGGTTATCCAACCCGTGTCCGTCACCGGCGGATAGACGATGTTGGCCGTGACCCCGAGACCGGCGAGCTCGGAGGCGGCCGACATCGTGTAGTTCTCGAGGGCGGCTTTGGCGGCCCCGTAGCTCACCTCTTCGGGGAAGCCGAACGGACCGCCCGAGGTAAGGCCGACTATCCGGCCCCATGACGCCGCGCGCCCTGCGTGGCGACGCGCGAACTCCGCAATCAGGAGCGCGGCGGCACGCGCATCCACGGCGAACTGCCGCTCGAAGGAGGCGGCCGAGACGGGCTGCAGGGTGCGGCCCAGGCGGTCGGTCGTCGCAGGCTTGAAGGTGTCCGCCAACCACGCGCTGGCGTTGTTGATCAGGATGTCCACCGGACCAAAGCGACGCTCGGCCGCATCGAACAGGACCGCCGGACTCGATGGATCGGCCAGATCCACCTCGATCGAGGACGCACGCCCGCCCCCGTCCGAGATCACGGCGACGACATCGTCTGCCTTCGCCGCCCGTTCCAGCCTGTAGCTCTCCGGGGTGCCTTCATCCGCCGGCTCATCGAGCCTGAGATAAGACAGCTGGACGCTCGCCCCGCTCGCACCGAGCAGACGGGCCGTGGCGGCCCCGATGCCATGGTTGGCTCCCGTGATGATCGCAACTCGCCCGGCGAGGTCGGCGGAAGGTGTGCGGTTCAGGCTAGGGGCCGGTGTGGGGAGCGACGGGTAACGTCGGCTCGAGGCCGGGCAGCTCGTTGCTGGTCAGCCACAGCCTAAAGTGAAGGAGCTCCGGATCGACGAGGTCGCCGGCGGAATCGGTTGCCTGTAGATCGGCGCCCGATTGTGACAGCGCGGCCTGGAGGACCGAAAACATCCTCAGCGATCTCGACGCCAGGAGGATCTCGGTGGAGGGGCCGGCCTCGTCCAATGGAGTGGGGATGAAACCGTCGCCGAAGCGGCGCGCCGACGTGAGGCGGTCGATCTCCAAGACTCTGCGGTCGGTGATCTTCTCGACGTATCCAAGTG
>JALZIO010000025.1 GCA_030860245.1 Actinomycetota bacterium
AGGGAGTCCAGATAATCCACCAGGTTCCGCTTGGTGGCCCCCGCCTCCTCGAACAAGGGTTGGTCGAGATTGGTCAGCGAAACTCCGTCGCGGACTTCCTTGCTGCTCATCAGTTCACCCTCCCCAGGTCGCCCGGCAACAAAATGTCACGCGCTGCGATGAGTTCTGGTGCTAGGGGCGGTCTCATGGGGGACAACCTAATAGCCAGGCGCCGTCTCGCGCCAAACCCCCGATTCCGGTGCTCACGCCGCCGGCTCGGCGGGGGCAAAGGGGGCTCGAGCCCTCGGGACGCCGGTCAGGGTTTGCCCTTTCGGCGGGGCCGTCGTGAGCGTGAGTCGCGAGACCGCGTCGGTCGAAAGGAGCATCAGATGACCAGGCAGAAATCGTTCAAGCGTCTCGTCCGCTCACGGATGGAGAAGACGGGCGAGAGCTACACCGCGGCACGTGCCGTGCTGCTGGCCGGCGAGGAACTGACGCCCCGGGAAAAGCCGCCGCTCGCCACCTCCGACGAGACGATCCGGCAACGAACCGGGCGCGGTTGGGAGGAATGGTTCGATCTTCTCGACGAGTGGGGAGCAACCGAGTTGTCCCACAAGGAAGTCGCGCGCCGGGTTGCTGCAGAGCTCGGAATCGACCCACTCGCCTGGAACGCTCAGGCGGTCACGGCGAGCTACGAGCGCGCCCGCGGCCTTCGTGTCGTCGGCCAGCGTTCGGACGGCTTTGCGGTTACCGCGCAGAGGACCGTGGCGGTGCCGGTGGAGCGACTATTCGACATGTTCGTCGACGGATCGCTGCGCAGGCGCTGGCTGTCAGAGGACGAACTTCGCGAGCGCACATCGACGAAGCCTAAGTCGGCCCGGTTCGACTGGGCCGGGTGCGACACCCGCGTCAACGTCACCTTTCTCGACAAGGGAGATGGGAGCAGCACGGTGGCCGTCGAGCACGCGCGGCTTGCCGATGCCCGGGAAGCCGCTCGGATGAAGGGATTCTGGCGCGAGCATCTGGCAACGCTCAAGTCGAAGCTCGAGAGAGGTGAGATCGATGCCTGATCTCAATCTCTTGGCAGTGCTCGCCGCCGCCATCGCCGCGTTCGTATTGGGCGCCACGTACTACGCCGTGTTGGGCGATCAACTGGCCCAGGTGAGCGATGCGGCCGCCGCCGGCGGCCAACCGGCGCCCTGGAAGCTCGCGGTCGAGTTCCTCCGCTGCTTGATCATTGCTGCCGTGGTTGCGGGTCTGGCCTCTCGGGGTGAGATCAACGAGTGGAGCGGCGGATTGTTGTTGGGGCTGGTGCTATGGATTGGGTTTCCGTTCGTGCTGTGGACCGGCGCCATGATTCATGAGGACGCGCCTCTGAAGCTTGCCGTCATCCACGCCGGCGATTGGCTCGTAAAGCTGCCCGTTGTTGCCGCGATCGCGGCCGTTTGGCAGTAGGCGGCCACCCAGCCCGGGGCCCCCTTCCGCTCGCCACTCTGCTCGGGACACGCGGACGTGGCGGGCGGAGGCGCTCCACAGGGTTGATAGATGGGAGGGGCCCGGCCCTGGGCCTGCCGCCGGCCGTCCGCCGCAGTTCACGGGATGCGACGGTCACCGGGTTGGCGACCGAACTCAGGTCTGCGGCTGAACGATATCGAACATCCAAGAGACACCGAACCGATCGACGCACATGCCGGATATGTCGCCCCACATCTGCTTTTCGAGGGGGAGCGTTACGGTGCCGCCTCGGACAGCTTCTCCCAGTAGCCGCGCAAACTCGTCTGCGTCATCACCACTTGGGCTGATAGGCATTGTTGTTCCCGGGATTGTGTTCTTTTAGCGTCCCCTTCTCGCACGCAAGGGATCGGGCTCCAAGAACAGCGGTCTCAACTCGGCGACGCGCTCTTTGAGGATGGTGATGCCGCGACTCCAAGAGATGCGCTCGGCGATGACCGTCGCCGGCATGGTGGGGCAGTCCTTCAGCAGGACCCGGATCTGATCTTCGTAGGAATCGACCGCCGAAGGACGTCTCCGGCGCCGATAGCTTGGCAGGTCCGCGTTGGCGAGCGCCGCCTTGACCGTGTTGCGTGCGATGCCGAGTCTCTTGGCGATCGTCTGCTTACCCAATCCTTCGGCGAAATGAAGCCGCCGGATCTCCGCCCACTCCTCCACCTTGAGCACGTCTTTCCTCCCTGAGCGCCGGACAAGGGGTCGTCTCAGGGTCATGTCGAAACCACTCCCCGTAACGGACTTCCGGGGGGTGGTCAGAATTGGACCGTCGTTAGGTGGTCAGTTTTTCACCGGCGCCGACACAAGCGGGTGCTCTCGGCGCGCAGCAGCACCAGGAGGCCCTGGCGGTGAACCCGACTAGTCGGAATGCGAGAACGCCCCCGTGGCCTGCCCGGGGGCGCCCTGCTATTCTTCCAACGACGACTAGGCCGTCGCCAAGTTGGTTACACGGTGGCCGTAGTCGGAGCGACTACAGGTTCGCGGATGTCTACCGTCTTTGTGATCGGGCTCGGCCTGAAGCCTTTCCATGCCGCGTAGATCCCGAGGGAGCCTTCCCAGATGATCTCTGGGAGGGCCAGCAGGAACGCGGGACCGGATCCGTTCTCGTAAACCCCGAAAAGGATGAGCCCGAACGACAGGATCAACATCGGACCGCCGACGAGCCCGAACATCGCCATCCGGCGAGGCACGAGGCCCGAGCGGTACATCAGGTAGCCCAGGATCAACCCGTTCCCGAAACCGACTACGAGCCCCGGACCGAACAGGAACGCCCAGTCGTAGGTGGACACGAGGGCCTTTCCCTGTGCAGCGAGCGCGGTGGCCTCGGCGCCACTAGCTCCTGCAAAGGCATTGCTCACAGACACCAAGGAAACGATGCTTATGAGCCCGACCAGGATGAAAGTGCATTCCACGATGCGCGCTGTGACGTATCCGAGGGCGAGTCCCTCACTCTGCCGCTTGACGATCGGGTAGAGGACGAGGGCGGTGCCGATGTTGGTCACGATGAGCAAGAACTCGAGGATCACGCCGAGGTACACAGTGGTTTCAGAAAAAGCGCCCGGCGTGAAGCTCAGCTCGCTGAAGCTACCGCCCACTCCACTCACGAAGAGGGCTTTTGCCCCGATGCTGGTGATAAAAGTTGCAATGAATAGCCATCCGAAGATGCGTGCGGTCCTCTGAAGGTTCAAGTGACTTCCTCTCGTTCGTTTCGATCCGGCCCCACCCCGGATGGGACGGGCCTTGAAAGTGAGCAATGCGTCCCGCTCTAGGTCTTTGTGCCTCCCTCCTGACTCTGCCCGCTACCTCCAATCCTTGCGTACAGCGTACGCATCTAGTAAGATAATGCGTACGCTGTACGCATGTCAAGAGGAAGTCTCAGATCTACAGAAAAGAGTGGAGATTGCCGCAGCAAACCAAGACCAGAACCGCCCTCAGTAGAGAGCGCGTGGTCCGCAAGGCCGTCGCCCTCGCCGCTAGAGGCGGGTTCGATTCACTCAGCATGCGCAAGCTCGCCGAGGACCTCGCCACCGCGCCCATGTCCCTCTACCGCCATGTGGCGAATAAGGAAGACCTCCTCGACGGCATGGTCGACGTCGTGTTCCGCGAGATGTACCCCCCTGCCATCGGGGGTGACTGGAAGTCGGAATTACGAAAGCGTGGGAACTCAGCGCGCGCCGCCTTACGACGCCACCCTTGGGCGATCGGCCTGATGGAAACGCGTATGCACCCCGGACCTGCGAGCGCCGTCCACCACAACGCCACGATGGGATGCCTGCGGGAGGCGGGCTTCGAATTCCGGGATGCAGTGCACGCATACAATCTTCTCGATAGCTATACGTACGGCTTTGCACTCCAGGAGAAAACGATCCCCTTCGAGACGCCGGAAGAGTCCGCGGAGATGGCGAAGGCGACCATTGCTGACCGGGGGGCCGAATATCCGTACCTGGCTGAGGTCGTCGTGGAGCTCGGCAAGAGAGGCTACGACTACACCGAAGAATTCGAGTTCGGCCTCGACCTGATCCTCGACGGACTCGAGCGCTTCCTGGGGTCCTAGCCGCGTCTGCGCATCCCATCCCGGAGTTTCAGATCGGCCGGGGGCCCAGCCTGTATCAGAACTCGGCTGTTGTTTGATCGCCCGTAAGTAAATCTCCGGCCACAGGTTGGTGAACATGGACACGCCGCTCGATCCCCTTCAACGCCATCGTCCCACGATTTTGGAATGAGACGCCGCCGTCCCCAACCATGTTTGGTACGGGGGACTTCTCCTTCGATCGGTGCCGGTTGTCGGAACCGGAGAGATGGTCACGGCCATCGTAGGGACCGGCCTGGGTATAGGTTTCTCGCTCGAACTGCCGCGTCGGCAACGCTGATGCCCCTGTCGTAGCAGTAGGCATCGTGACCCGCGCAGCAACATGTCAGTTTTGGTGTCTTCCTACCTCCTAGAGTCTGTTCGCTATCGCAGTCCGGCCATTGGTGTTCGACCCTGGGACCAGCTGGGGCCCTATTCCGGTGACGCGGCTGAAGATCAAGCTCTTCGCCGGACGGCATGGTCCAAGTC
>JALZIO010000035.1 GCA_030860245.1 Actinomycetota bacterium
CGATTGTCCATTCTGGGGAGACGTTTGGGCGGCGGCTTACGGCCGCGTCGAGGACCGCCCCGATCCCCGGCAGGTCGTGGACTGGCAACAGCAAGCAGTCCGCACCCGGCACACACCGAGGTTGTTGCGCATGGGCTCACCTCCGACGGGTTGGGAGCCGCTTGACGCCTATGCTCCGGTGGCGGCCGCTCTCTACAGGGGCATCGGGGAGGTTGCCGGCGCAGAGGTCGTCGTTGACTCCTCCAAACGGCCATCGGACGCGGCACTGCTCGGTGTGTTGCCCGGGATAGACCCTTACTTTGTGCATCTCGTGCGGGACCCGAGGGCGGTGGCCTATTCGTGGCAGCGAAGGAAGGCGACCCTGGACCTCCAGGGCGCGACCGATGCGGAGATGCCTCGCCATAGCTCGTTCTACAGCGCGTTCGGTTGGCTCGAGCTGAACGGAGGTGCTGAGTTGGTGCGGCGGCACTTCGGTCCTCGCCGCTCCGTGTTGGTTCGCTACGAGGATTTCGTCGCCGCGCCCGCGGCGACGGTCGAGAAGGTGGCCGGGATGGTCGGTGAGCTGCCGGACGAACTGCCCTTCACCGGGACCCACACGGTTGCGCTTCGGCCCAATCACATGGCCGGAGGGAACCCCACCCGCTTCAATGCCGGTGACGTCACCCTGAAGCCGGACACGGAATGGACGAGACGTCTATCACGCGGCAGCAACTTGTTGACGACGCTGACGGATGCCCCTCTCCTTCGCCGTTACCGCTATCCCCTTCTGACTCAGCACTGACCGACTAGAGCAGCGGCGGGCGCCCAGTCGGATAGTAGAGGAAACCATGGTCGGCCATGGTCTCGGAGTCGAACGCGTTTCTTCCGTCGACCACTACCGGATAGGCCATGACCCCTTTCAACTCTGCGGCGTCGAGATCGCGAATCTCGGACCATTCGGTGCAGATAACCACACAGTCCGCACCGGCGGCCGCAGAGAGCGGATCCGGGGCGATATGGAGCTCGGGCAAGTCATCTTTGGCGTTGGCCGCCGCCAAGGGGTCGTAGCCGACCACCGTCGCACCCTCGGCCAGCAGTTTGGCTCCGAGCGCCAGAGCGGGGGCCTCTCTCACGTCGTCGGTTCCCGGTTTGAAGGCCAGCCCGAGAAGGGCGACGGTCTTGCCCTCGAGGTTCCATAGAGCGTCGCGGACTTTCTCGAGGGTCGAGTCGATGGCTTCCGCGTTGATGCGCGCCACTTCCTGCAACAGCCGGAAGTCATAGCCCAGGCGTTTCGAGAGGTGCTCGAAGGCTTGGACATCCTTCGGAAAGCAAGAGCCCCCGTAGCCCATCCCGGCATTCAAGAAGGCCCGGCCGATGCGGGCATCGGCTCCCATTGCGTCCGCGACCTCGACTACGTCGGCCCCGGCTTTCTCGCATATGCGCGCAAGTGCGTTCGCAAACGAAATCTTCATTGCCAGGAAAGCGTTTGAGGCGTGCTTGGAGAGTTCGGCGGTTGGGATGGAGGTCTCGATAAGGGGATAACCCTTGTCGGTAAGGGGCTTGTATACCTCTCGCATCACCTCGAAGGCCCATTCGGCCTCGCCGCCGACCAGGATTCGCTCAGGATGCATCGAGTCGTAGACGGCCTTACCTTCTCGCAGAAACTCCGGGTTGGAGATCACCTGAAGGTGCTCCTCGGGCTGGGGACGGCCCCGCTGCAGAGTGCGCTTGAGGCGCTGGGCGGTGCCGCTCGGGACGGTCGACTTCTCGACCACGACTGCCCGGTCGGCGATGTGAGGAGCAACCGAGCGGGCCGCTTGTTCCACGGCGACGAGGTTGGCGTCACCGGTCACCCGCGGTGGCGTCCCGACGCAGATGAACACCACGGGGGCGTCCTTGACGGCCTCCTCGGGCGAGGCGGTAAAGGTCAGGCGACCCTCTTTGAGCTGCTGTTCGAGCATGGGCTGCAGCTCCGGCTCATAGAAGGGCGCCACCCCCCTTTCGAGGAGGGCGATCTTCTCTGGGTCGTTGTCCCCGCCGACGACCTCGTGGCCGATGGCAGCCAGCGAGACGCAGGTGATGAGGCCGACGTGGCCGGTTCCGATTACTCCGATTCGCATTGTGGGTCCCCCTGTGAGGAAGTTGGAATTACCATATATTACCGGAAATGCAGATTAGTGGGCCAATCGATCGCGTGCAGGCGGATTCACCGCCTCAAATGTGCCGGGTGTTTCCTCGGGGGCCACTGGTCACCCGTAGAGCATCTCGTAGGAGGGGCGCACGACCCGCTTGGGGTCGGGCCTCCACAATCTGAGCGCCTGAAGCGCCAGGAGGGTCAGATAGGCCGGATTGAGCAGAAGGTAGCGCTTCCACAAGCGGGCGGGGTCCTGGAGCAACCGGTGCAGCCACTGAAGCCCGCGTTTTTGGATCCACATGGGGGGCTCCTCCATATGCCCGGCGTGATAGTCAAACGCCGCCCCCACGGCGATCACGGGCATCCCGAGGGCGTCGCGGTATTCGTGGACGAAGGTTTCCTGTCGCGGGCAGCCGAGCCCGACGAACGTCAGCTTGGCGCCCGACGAGCGGATCCGGGCTGCGATCTCCTGCTTTTCCCCCGGCGAGGTGGTCCTGAACTTCGACGGTTCGGCCCCGGCCACGACAAGGCCCGCAAAGCGCTCCTTCAGCCTGCTGCTCAAGTCGTCGAGGACGGCCTGGTCGCTGCCGTAGAAGTAGACGGGTAGCTCTCGCCGCGCCGCCTCGGCGCACACCTTGAGCATGAGGGTCGGGCCGTAGACGCGATCGCTCAATCCGGATTTGTGGAGCAGGTTGAGGGCCCATTTCACCGGCTGCCCGTCGGGTGTCACGAGGTCGAGATGATTCAGCCGGTAGCGGTGCTCGGCGTTTCCGACACCGGTCATCACGCCGTGCACTGCAAGCGCAGACACCGAATAGGGCCGCTCCCCGAGCGCTGCCGACGTTATTCGCTCAACTGCGCTGTCGTAATCGACACCGTCGATGAGGACGCCGACGATATTTTGCTTGCCGCTGTCTTTCATCTTTTCCACCGGTCCCGGTTAGCTTCGAAGATATCGCTCAATATTCGGTCGACGTTGTATTCCATCTTCCATTCCGGGTAATGGGATTCAAATTTCCCGTTGTCGCCGATCCACCAGATATGGTCGCCAACACGGTTCTGGTCGACATAGGACCATTCCAGCTCCTCGCCTGCGATTTTCTGGCTCATCTCGATTGCTTCCAGAACAGAGCAGTTGCTGAAGCGCCCACCCCCGATGTTGTAGACCTCTGCGATGCGCGGCGCCTGGAACGCGCTGACGAGAGCATTGACGAGATCATTGCTGTGAATGGCGTCTCGGACTTGCTTGCCTTTGTAACCGAAGACCTTGTAGGGGGTACCGGTCATCGCGCACCGCATCACATAACCCAGAAATCCGTGAAGCTCTGTAGCCGAATGGCGTGAACCGGTAAGGGTCCCTCCTCTGAAGCAGGCGGTGCGCATTCCGAAATACCGTCCGTACTCCTGCACGACGATGTCGGCGGCGACCTTGGATGCTCCAAACAAGCTGTGAAGCGTGCTGTCTATGGACATGTCCTCGCGGATACCGTTTGCGTAGGTGTGCCCAGGATCGATTTCATAGCGGGTGGTTTGCTCAGTTAGCGGCAGCCGGTTGGGTGTATCTCCGTAGACCTTGTTGGTCGATGTAAACAAGAAAACAGCCTCCGGCGCATGCGTTCGGGTTGCTTCAAGCAGGTTGAGCGTGCCCACGGCATTGATGTCGAAGTCGGTGAATGGCTCGCGCGCCGCCCAGTCGTGGGATGGCTGGGCGGCAGTGTGAACCACGACCGAGATGTCGGAGCCGTAGCGCTTGACCAGCTCTTCAATGCCGTTCCGGTCGCGGATGTCGAGCCCGTGATGTGCATAGCTCGACCCGAGCTCACCCTGGAGTCGTTCCACCGACCAGGCGGTTGATGCGCCGGAGCCAAAGAACACGCTTCGCATGTCGTTGTCGACTCCAACGATGTCAAGTCCGAGCTTGGCAAAGTGAAGCGCTGCCTCGGAGCCGATCAGGCCTCCGGAGCCCGTGATGAGGGCGATGCTCATAGTGCTCGATATTGCGACGAAAGTGTCGCGGCGACGCCATCTCCTTGCGGCCTCTGTTGGGGCGACGAGCCCCCGGGTCTTTCGTCGCCCATCAGTACGCGCCCTTCCGGGTGACGAGGGATCCGGCGGTTTTCAGCACGATGTAGGTATCGAGCGCAAGTGACCAATTTTCGATGTAGAAGAGGTCCATCTGCAAGGCGGCTTTGGCGTCGACTGTGCTGCGGCCGTTGATCTGCCACCAGCCGGTCACCCCGGCCTGCACCTCGTGACGGGGGTTCAGTAGCTCCAGATTGGCTGCAACCTGGTCTGCGGGCAGTGGTCGGGGCCCGACCAGACTCATCTGCCCCCGGATGACATTGAGCAACTGTGGGAGCTCGTCGATGCTCGTCCGGCGGAGAATCTTCCCGACCCAGGTGAGCCGGGGATCGTCAACGATCTTGAAGAACGGCTGGCTGGGATCGATGCCGCGTTCCCTGAGAATGCGGTCGCCATCCACGACCATCGTGCGGAACTTGTGCATCTGGAAGGTGCGGCCTCCGCGCGTGACCCGTTCCTGCCTGAACAAGACTGGGCCCTTGGAGGTGAGGCGGATGAGCAACCCCGCCATGAGCCACAGAGGCGTCGTTGCCAGCATCGTGAGACTGGCCAGGGACAGATCGAAGATGCGCTTTACCGTCGCCTCAGTTCCGGTCAAGCGCACGGGTTTGAGTGACAACGCCATGGTGTCGCCGATGGGCTGAGCGGTGAGGCGGGAGATCAAGATCTGAGGCAGGTTCGCCGTGAGGCGGACCTCGGCTCCGGCGCGCCGGGCCGCCTGCGCTATCCGAAGTATCTGTTCGGCGGTCACCGATGTCGATGCGATGAAAACGCATTCCGCTGCGTTGGCGCGAAGTGTGGATATAAGGCGCTCTAGTGATTCGCCAACCGGAAGGTCGGGAGCAAGGGAATAGGTAGGGTCGATGTGCCCGAGGGGCTTGAAACCGGAGTTCACCGAGCGCAAAGTCTTGTCGAGCCTCATAGCCTCGGCGTTGGAACCAACCACGAGCGTTCTCATCGCCAGGCGCCCGTCCTTCCGCATACGAGCTATATGCCAGCGCCACACACGTCGTGCCACCAGTTCAAAGGTGAGGGCGAAGAGCCAGCTCAGTCCGATCCATATCCGGGACAGTTCGGAGTGAGACCAGAAGCTCGTCATGACCACCATGAAGATCCCGATGCTCGTTGCGCTGATGGTGCGCCGGAATTCCTCTGCAGCGGAAAGGTGGCGCGGCGCGTACAACCCGAAAGCATGGAAGACGCCGCCCCATGCAATTGGCCCGAAGGCTATGACCAGGAGGTACCCGAGAGGGAGGCTACGGGATCCGTACCGGATGAGATAGGAAAATGCCAGAGCCCCGACGAGACATAGTGCGTCTGTGGCGAACAGTTGCCACCCGATCACATTCCACTTCGAGGTCGTGGCGGCCTTGCTGTAGGAGAGGTGTTCGGTATACCCGGAACTGGTCCGAGAGGCGACGGCGAGAGGCGGCGCCGGATGTCCGACGGCTCTGACGACTTCGTCCCGGACCACGCCCGGCCGCTCCCGCTCGAGCGATTCCGGTCGCTCCCGCTCCGTTACTTGTGCCCCGTCGGCAGTTACTTGTGCCCCGTCGGCGCGACCCTCGAGAGGGGTGAGCTCCTCATCATCGACGGCGCCCTTACCGGAGACCACCGAGAAGGCGGATTCTGTCTCCACGATCAGATCCCTGTGCCCGGGTGGGCGAGAGTTAGTTTCATCTGGTTGTCTTCGACTCCAATGCTGTCGTACTTGATGTAACCGGCCAGAGGCCCGCCCTGCGGCGGTCCGCGCACTGCGAAAGCACACCCATTCGTGCCCCTCCTGTATCAGAACGAATCATCTCGGTGTCGGTTGCTCGACGGATGGTTTTTTTCCAAGCCGGGTGGAACCCTTTCCTCGGGGGGCAAGACGGGAGCAGTCGAGTGGCCGGGACTTCCGCGGATAGAACCGGCGATATGACATGATTGGCAACTCGCAGAAAGGCACCCGACTCCGAACCGGAAGTCACGACGGGACGCCGCCGCCGCAGCTGCAGGGCCCGACCGCGAGGTCGAGCCGGGAAAGACGTCGGCCGACCCGGCAGAGCAACCGGACAGCTTGCTCTGGCCGGGTGCCCCTGCTCATCGATTGAGATCGGAATCAATGGACCAGCCAGAGTCGAACGGGATGCAGGAAAAGCAGCTGGGTCATACCCGTCACCTGGCCAGGCACGCCGCGCTGCTGCTCTCGTCCGGGGCGGTTGGTTACGCAGGAGCCTTCGCTCTCAACGTGCTGTTGGGGCGGGCACTGGGGAAGCCGGGCTTGGGTGCATGGGCCATCGCCTATGCCGCAACCCAGGTGAGCGCCACCCTCGGGCTCCTGGGGGCCAATTGGATTCTCGTTCGCCAAGGATCTTATTACCACGGCATCGGAGACCTCCCTCGCCTGCGCCGCACCATCCATCTTACGATCTTTCTTGCCGGCGGGGCTCTGCTGCTTATTTCCGGAGCGCTGCTGCTCCTGGCGCCTTTGCTGGACGAGCGGTTCTTCAAGGGGGACTCATTGGTGCCGCTACTTCGCCTTGCCGCCGTGGCGATTCCCATCGTCGGGTTGGGCCAGGTCATGCTGTTCGCCACGCAGGCGTTCAAGAACATGCGGGCCGTTGCCTTGGTCAAGAACATCTTGCAGCCGACCATCCGGGTGGTCACCGCCGTTGTTGCTCTGTTGATAGCCCCTACGCCGGTGTCGGCTTTCATGGGCCTGGTGGCCGGTGAGGTAATCGTCACAGCAGCAGCCACAATCGCGTTGCAGCGCAGGCTGCCGATCTTCGGCCCAACCGATCGTATCGAGAGGAGGGAGTTGATCCGCTTCGCCCTGCCGGCCTGGGGCACCAAAGTCGTCGAGACCTCTCGCGCACAACTCTTCCCGGTGCTGCTCGGCTCCCTGGCGTCGCTGTCGCAGTCCGGTGCATACGTCACCAGCAAGAGAATCTCCCTGGCGCCCAGCGCGATCAACGTTGCTCTCAATCAGGTCTACAGCCCGATGGCCAGCAACCTTTACCTCCAGAACCGCCGGGAGGAGTTGACCACGCTCTTCAAGAGCATGGGTAAGTGGAGCTTCACTTTGGCGTTCCCTCTGTTCTGTTTGCAGGTCATGTTCCCCAAGGAGATCCTTTCGATCTTTGGCTCTGATTTCCGGGATGCAAGCACAGCGCTTGTCGTTCTTGCTTTCTCCGTCTTGTTCATCTTTGGTACGGGTCCGGTCACCAACACGCTCATCCTCACCGGCCGGTCCCGCCTTGCGTTCTATGATTACCTAGCGGTCGTTGCGACTGAGATTGCTTTGGGTTTCTGGCTCATTCCGCGCCACGGGATCCTCGGCGCGGCCGTTGCCCACCTTGCCGGGACCGCCCTCAACAACCTTCTTCCCCTATGGCAGGTGTGGTCAACGTCGAGGCTGCATCCGTATCGTCTGGACTACTGGAAGCCCATCGCTGCGGGCGTCGCCGCGGTTGGCGTGGCAAGAGCGGTGATCGCGTTCTCGGGTGTTGGAACGGGCGTCGCCGCGGCGGCGGTTGCGGTGGTGGTTGTCGGATTGGTCTACCTCGGGCTTCTTTTGCTACTGGGTCTGAGCCAGGAGGATCGTGCCGCCGTCGGCGCTTTGACGGGGCGCCTGACCCGCGGCGAGGACAAAAATGTGCCCGGCGATGACGGGCTGTCGACCGAGGAAGAGGTCGAAGAGGAAGCGCCGGCTCCGCCGACTCTCGGACGACTCTAGTGCTTCGTCGCGTGAGTAGCGCCGGCACCGAGAGCGTCCCTCCGGCCGGAGGGCAAGGCGGAGGAGTCGAAGCGTACCTGGAGGTACGTGAGCGACGACCAACGCAGCCATCGGCGATGCAGGGGCGCTCGAATGCGTCGGTGATTTGCGCGACGAGGCACTAGTCGCCCCTTTTCCCTAGCCGAACAGGATAGCGATAGGCGAGCATCTGAGGCAGCGTCAGAGATGTGGTCACGGTCCGATCAAAGGTCGACAGTTCGGCCCGCCAGCGATTGTCCTCGACCAGATCAACCGTGCCGGTGTTGAATCGGATCGGGTTGCCCGAGACAGTGTGGTGTACGCCGAGCCGCACGCTGGTCTCCGTGATGAACGGAGTGAATCCGGGGGTTACGCCCACCATGTCTGTGATTTGCTCGACAATGCCACGGGGTCGCTTCACGAAGTCTTCGTAACGGACAAGCATCGAACGACTTCGGCCGTGTTTGCGCCGCACGACATCGGCGCCAAGGTTTCCCACGGCCCACTGGAAGGCGCTACCTGCGGGATTCTTGCCGCCCATCTCCCCGGGGACCTCACGATCGGGATTGAGTTTCGTTCGCCGCCGAGAGTAGGCCACGGCGCGGGGATCGCGAACCAAGTGCACGAAGTAGAGCTCGAAGCCGGGTAACAGGCGCAGCAGGGCGCCATCGGAGATTCTCTTGGACGAATCGACGATCACCTTTGCCCCCGTGACCTCGGCTACTTCTCTGTAAAGGGACGCTGTCGCATGTGCGTATGCAGCCAGTTCGTCAGAGCCGAACTCTCCGACTCGTCGACGCAACAAGCCTGTGGTGTGCTTCGTACTGACATTTCTTTGCTGCCGTTTGTAATGGCGTTTTGCAGTTTCGCGCAGGTCTTGATCCACTACCCCTGCGAGCACCTGCGACCAAACCTCGCAATCCTCCAGGGATTGACCGCATCCACATCGCCGGTTCTCGAGCAGGCGCCTCCAGATGAAGCGCAATTCGCCCGCCGAGAAGTAGCCGTTCAACTCTCCCAGGATGCTGTCGAGAATGGTGCTGCCCGATCTGGAAGACCCCAGGATGTACAGCACCTTCAAGCCGCTCTTGTCCGGCAGATGAGGTTGATGAGGTTCCATCAGGGCACGCTCCATAGAGCGAGTGTAATGGCGATGGATTTCAAACCTCTTGGCCGGGCCCCCTACGATCTGCGCACGGAGCGCAGAGCTCGCCGCGCCAGGCGTTTTGCGGAGCGGTGCCCCAGCGACACGAGCGAAGGGGGCGCATGACAGGCTCCCGGGGGAAGCCCGTGGCGAATTAGCTCTTTGCGGCACGGCTCCAGGTCGTAGTCGAGGGCGTAGAACGTCACCTGCTGGTGCTCGACGTCGAGTAGAGCCATGCGTGCCCAGGGGTTGCGCTCGCGCGACTGGCCGATGCTTCCGGCATTCAACAGGTGTTTGTCTCCAGCAAGCGGCATCGGCACTCGGGCAGCGAACCTCCGCGCTCCCGTTCGTTGCCCGAAGGCCATTGCCTTGTGTGTATGGCCCAGGAGCAGGGTCTGTGCTTCCGGGTCCATATCACCGAGGAGCTCCAGCTGCTGGAACGCATCCTCGTCTCGAAAGACGTAGCGTTCGGGGTCTTCGATCGAGCCGTGGGCCAGCCTGAGGGCCGGCTCGACACTCGCCTGCAGGGGGAGCGCTCCGAGATAAGCCGCGGCGTCGGGGTCGAGCACGGTGCGAGTCCACTCCAGTATCAACCTGGCGTGATTTGACAGTCTCGCATCGGGCAGCCTGCCGACGACCGCCAGATCTTGGTTTCCGGCCACACAGACGGCACCCTCCGCGGCGATGGCGGCCACGCATTCGTTGGGCCAGGGGCCGTAACCGACCAGGTCGCCGGTGCACAGGAGTCCATCGGTACCCTGATTGCGAAGCTCGGCCAGCGCCGACCGGAGCGCCGGCAGGTTCCCGTGGACATCGGAGATGACGCCGTAACGCAAAGGACTGAACCTCAGGCCCGAGCTGTGCGCCGCCGAAGTGCGCACAGGGCCGCTGCCGCCCGGGCCCAGAGGACCCCTCTGAGGAAGGGCAGCGGATCATCCCAAGCCAGCGTCGCCCGCGCATCACAGGTCAGGGCCCAAGGTAGCCACCGGAAGAAAGAGATGCCCTCGCCCCTTGCGGCTTTGACGTCGTTGAGCAGCCGGCACCATCTCACGCCGGGCTGCGCCGGCCCTGTGCTCCGCCGCGTCCTTGCCACCATGTCGTCGTAGACGAGCGCGGGAAGGTTCACCCCTGCCCTGGCCCCCGGGTGATGCCACAGCGAGAAACGGGGATTTACCTCCAGCAGATAAAGGATGCCGGCGGGGGAACGCTTGAAATCGAGCTTGGCAACACCCCGGAGGTCGAGCCGTTGTATGAGCTCGGTCCCCAGAGACGCCACTTCGGCGCTCGAGGTGATCTCGAGCGCGGTGCTGTGACCGTAGCCCTTGGGATAGGTGCGAATCTTCTGGCCCGTGAACGAGGCGACGATGGACCCATCGCGGTCTACGTACGCGTGGTAGCTCTCGATGCTCGTCTCGGGCCCCTCGATTAGCTCCTGGGCGAGCAGCTCGACGCCCGACGACGCCAACCGAGGCCACAAAGCGGCCAGCTCGTTTCGCGACCGAACCTCGAGCGCCTTGGCCTCGCTTTGGTTCAACTCGGTGAATATCGGCATCCATGTGGAGGTTCGGCGCGTCAAGGGTTTGAGGATGAGCGGGTAGGCAAGATCGACGTCCTCCGGGCCGGCGCTTGCGGTGTCGACCCGTGTGCTGGGCGGGACGGGAAGATCGAGGTTGTGCGCAAGAGTCCGGAAGCGAGCCTTGTCGACCAGGTCCTCGACCAGCGCCTCATCGGGGATGACGAAGTGAAAGAAACTTGCCAGACGGTCGCGGTTTCGGGATATGAGCAAGAGGTCCCAGTCTCCCTCGTAGAACAGGACCGGCTTCTCCATCTGCCCCCGGGCGAAATCGATGAGCTTGTCCAGCAGGGCGCCGGATTCATCGGAAGGGTCGGTCCATTCGACGACGGCCCGGGTGAAGCGGGAGTACCGAGGCGGCGCGCCGGGCGGCGCCACTGCGGCGCACGGTACCCTGGCGAGCCCCAGGGGGCGCAGCAGATCCATGTCGCCGATGACGCACGCCAGAGGTTGGTTGCCGGGCACACCATTCTTTCCGGTCGGGGGAGTGCATCGTGAGTCTATTTACACTGAGTTCAAAAACTATAGGCGGTGGCGACCGCTAACATCTTGAGTCGAGCGGTCTTTGCCGGTGAGGGCCGAGTGGGCAATCAGAGAGGAAGGTGCGAGGTCATACAAGCCGTCCGTGACGCCTACATGGCCAACCAAAGAGTACGCCGCCTGCTGCAGTGGGCCGGTCACCAACCCCTCGTGCTGCGGGTGAGAACGCGCTACCTGACCCCGCATGACGCATTTCTAGCCAGCTACCCGAGATCCGGCTCGACGTGGATGCGCTTCTTGTTGTACGAGAGCCTGACGGGACAGAGCGCAGACTTCGATGCCGTCAACACTTACAAGGGGCGGAATGCCCGTCAAGTTCTTCCGGGCGGAGGACGCGTCGTGGGTACGCACGATCGTTACTCCCATGGCGATCGGAAGGCTGTCTATCTGGTTCGGGACCCCCGCAGCGTCGTCATCTCGGAGTACAAGCTCGAACGACGACAGGGGAGCGAGCGAAGCTTTGACGACTTCTTCCGTGCCTTTCTCGAGGGCAAAACGAATCCATTCGGCTCATGGGCGGACCATATCCAGTTCTGGATGACGAGCGTGCCCGCACGCCGCGGTCACTTGCACCTCGTCAAGTTCGAAGAGCTCCGCAGCAGACCGGAGGAAACTCTCGCGGGGGTGACAGATTTTCTCGGAGTACCTCTTGACCGGGCGACGGTCGAGGCTGTGGTGGGCAACAACACCGTTGAAAGGATGCGCGCTAAAGAGGACGTGGCGCCGCGCGAGACGTTTACGAGAGCGCGCTCGCGTGAGATCAGGTTTGTGAATGAAGGAGCGACGCAGGGTTGGCAGGAGCAGTTGAGCTCTGCGCAGGCTGCTCTGCTCCTGGAGCGTACGCAAGCATCACGCGAGCTCCTCGGTTATTAGTGCGCATCCTGGTCGGCCACTCCCGCTACCAATCCGGTCCGGTCTCAGGGGAGAACCGGGTCGTCGACGACGAGGTCGAGTTGTTGAGGCAGGGGGGACATGACGTCCAGCTCTGGGATCCCGAAGTGGCAACAACAACTTCAGGCCTCGAGCTGGCAAAGACGGCTCAGCAAGCGGTGTGGTCGACCGAGAGCGTTGGGCAACTTCGGCGCGCCATGCGCGACCACAGGCCCGACGTGGTCCACTTCCACAATCTCTTCCCCGCGCTCTCGCCTGCGGTTCTGCGCGCCACGTCGTCTGCCGGGATCCCCACGGTGATGACACTCCACAACTACCGCCTCCTCTGCTTGCCGGCCACCTTCCTGAGAGACGGGGCGGTTTGCGAGGATTGCCTCGGACACCTTCCGTGGCGGGGGATCGTTCACCGTTGTTTTCGTGACTCTCTGCCTGGAAGCGCTGCCTATGCGGCTTCTCTCTCGCTCCACCGGGGGTTGAAGAGCTTCGAGCGCGTGGCGTTGTATCTGTGCGTCAGCCGTTTCGTGTCGGACAAGCACGTCGAAGCGGGCTGGCCCCGTGAGCGACTGGAGGTCAAGCCCAACTTCACCTGGCCGTCGCCAAAGCGCGACGGCCCCGGCGAGTATTTCCTGTTTCTCGGCAGGCTTTCGTCGGAAAAAGGCGCCGAGGTGGTCGTCGACACCTGGCG
>JALZIO010000055.1 GCA_030860245.1 Actinomycetota bacterium
CTCATCGGGCTCGAGATGAAGCTCAAGCAGTACGAGCTCGGTCAGAGGTTCTGTGTGGAGGTGGCGCGCCGGGGAGGTGACGAGGCCATTGCCCGGTTGTGGTCCGCGCCCGAGAGTTTTCCCCGGCTCGCGGAGCTACGGGAACCCGAGCTATGGTTGAGACGCGTCGCTTAGGGGGGCCCGGCTATCCTCTCGTGGAACGGGTCAAGAGGAGCGCCGAGCGGCATCGCCTGGTCGAGCGGGGCGACACCGTCCTCGTAGGGGTTTCGGGAGGGCCTGACTCGACCTGTATGTTCGACGTCCTGGCCAGGCTGGGTGACACCCTTGATCTGTCGCTCGCCGTCGGGCATGTCGATCACGGGCTGGGGGCGGACTCGGCTGAGGTTGCGTCGCGCGTCGCCTCGGAGGCGGCCGAGGGTGGCTTCGAGGCCCACGTGGTACGGGCGCCCGATCTCGCCGGCCCCAATTTGCAGGAACGCGCCCGCGATTTCCGCCTGGGCTTTCTATCCGCGGTCGCCGAGCGGATAGGCGCCGCCCGGATTGCGACCGGCCACACGCTCGACGACCGGGTCGAGACAACCCTGGCGAGGTTGATACACGGGGCGGGCACCGACGGGCTTGCAGGGCTGCGCCCGGCCGATGGCTCCAGAATCAGGCCGCTCATCGAGATCCGGCGCGCCGAGACCCGCGCCTACTGTGAGGAAATGGGGCTTGCCTTCTACGATGACCCCGCCAACCACGAACTGCGCTTCGAGCGTGTCACGATCCGAAATGAGATCCTCCCTGTGATCACCGGTCGGTGGGGCGCCGGCGCAATGAACGCCATCGCCCGCTCGTGCCAGCGCTTGTCGGAGGACTCGGACGCGCTCGGCGGGATCGCGGATCGCCTCTACCCCGGAATCGCCACCCCGGCGGAGTCCGGCGTGCATCTGGCCACATCGGATCTGGTCAGGCTTCCCAGAGGGCTTCGGCGCCGGCTGCTGGAGCAGGCCGTTGGCCGGGTTCGGGACCGGTCCGGGGGAATCGAGGCAGTCCTCGACCGATTGGAGGACGATACGGTGACCCCCGCATCATTCGCCGTCGCCGAGGGCATAAAGGTGGGCGTCTCCTCCGATACCGTCGTGGTCAGCCGGGGCCACACACCGGTGTCCGGGCCGGTTGACCGGATATGACCGAGAAAGTCCACCCGGACATCGAGAAGGTTCTCATCTCCGAAGACGCCATCAGGGACAAGATCACCGGGCTCGCCGCGGACATAGCCGGCGACTACGGGGACGCAGGTGTCCTCCTGGTCGGAGTCCTCAAGGGCGCCTTCGTCTTCATGGCCGACCTGGCTCGCTCGCTGAGCATCCCGATCGACTTCGACTTCATGGCCGTGTCGTCATACGGGACTGCAACCAAGTCCTCGGGAGTTGTCCGGATACTGAAGGACCTCGACTACGAGGTCACCGGCCGCCATGTGCTTCTGGTCGAGGACATCATCGACTCCGGTCTCACGATCTCCTATCTACTGCGGTACCTGAAGGCGCGCCGGCCGGCGTCGCTCGAGATCTGCTCGCTCCTGTGGAAGCAGGGTCAGCAAGCGGTGCCGTTCGAGGTCAAGTACACGGGCTTTGTCATCCCGTCGGTGTTCGTGGTGGGCTACGGTCTCGACTTCGCGGAGAGGTACCGCAACCTCCCTTACATAGGGGTGCTTAGACCCGAGGCTTACGGGGGAGAGTCACCCCACTGATCCATCACCATTCAGCCCCTAATTGGGGTTGGCGGGTCAATCTAGGTAGTCATAGGGGGCTGCTAGGGTGAAAAGACGATGAACCGCATCTTCCGTTCAGCAATCTTCTACCTGGTGCTGATCATCGCGGTTGTGTGGGTCTTCAACATCTACCGCCAGAGCGCCCAGGGTCCCGAGCAGATCGAATCGGTCAATACCTGGGTGGGAATGGTCGAAGACAAAGACATCGACACCGCCAAGTTCTTGACCAAGGACGAAAAGGTGATCGGGGACCTGTCCGACGGGACCGGCCAGTACGAGGTTTTCCTTCCACACGACACCGTCGACGAATTTGCCAACTTCGCCAGGAAGAACGACGTGGACGTCTCCGCCGATCCGCAGATGGGTTCGTTCTTCCTGTCCGTCTTGTTCCAGTTCTTGCCAATCCTGATCATAGTTGGCTTCTTCTTCTTCCTCATGCAGCAGATGCAGGGGGGCGGGAACCGGGTGATGTCGTTCGGGAAGTCGAAGGCGCGCCTCGTCACCAAGGACCAACCCAAGATCACGTTCTCCGATGTCGCCGGTCTCGACGAGGCGGTGGAGGAGCTCGAGGAGATCAAGGAGTTCCTACAGGCCCCCCAGAAGTTTCAGGCGATGGGCGCCAAGATCCCCAAGGGGGTGTTGCTGTTCGGCCCCCCGGGGACCGGCAAGACGCTCCTGGCGCGTGCCGTCGCAGGGGAGGCCGGGGTCCCGTTCTTTTCGATCTCGGGATCTGATTTCGTCGAGATGTTCGTGGGCGTCGGTGCCAGCCGGGTGCGCGATCTCTTCGAGCAGGCCAAGTCGAACGCTCCGTCGATTGTGTTCATGGATGAGATCGACGCGGTTGGTCGTCACCGGGGTGCAGGTCTCGGGGGCGGCCACGATGAGCGTGAGCAGACGCTCAACCAGCTGCTCGTCGAAATGGACGGGTTCGACGTCAAGGGCGGAGTGATCCTGATTGCAGCGACGAACCGGCCGGACATTCTCGACCCTGCGCTCCTGAGGCCCGGCCGTTTCGATCGCCAGATCGTGGTCGACCGCCCCGATCTAAACGGACGGACCGGCATCCTCAAGGTGCACACCAGAGGCAAGCCGTTGGCCAAGGACATCGACGTCGAGGTTCTTGCCCGCCGCACCCCGGGGTTTACCGGCGCGGACCTTGCCAACGTCGTGAACGAGGCCGCGCTCCTGGCGGCGCGCTTTTCACGAAGCGAGATCGGGATGGGGGAGCTCGAGAAGGCGATAGATCGTGTCCTTGCGGGCCCCGAGCGGCGCAGCCGGGTCATCTCCGAGAAGGAGAGAAAGGTCATCGCCTACCATGAGGCGGGCCACGCCCTGGTTTCGCATGCGCTTCCTAACGCCGATCCCGTGCACAAGGTTTCGATCGTCTCCCGGGGGCGTGCGCTCGGTTACACGCTGAATCTCCCGACCGAAGACCGTTTCCTGGTCACGCGCTCCGAGCTCATAGACC
>JALZIO010000060.1 GCA_030860245.1 Actinomycetota bacterium
GAGTTGGGGTGCGGACCTGTCGGGAATCGACTTCGAGAACATCTACTACTACATCAAGCCGACCGACATGGTCGGGTCTTGGGATGACATGCCCGACGACATCAAGGCGACCTGGGACAAGCTCGGGATCCCCGAAGCCGAGAAGAACTACCTCGGGGGCGTGACCGCTCAGTACGAGAGCGAGGTCGTCTATCACAAGACCAAAGAAGAGCTCGAGAACCGCGGGATCCTGTTCATGGACATGGATTCGGCGCTCCGCGAGCACCCCGAGATCGTCAAGCAGTATTTCGGCACGGTCATCCCGCCGGCCGACAACAAGTTCTCGGCGCTCAACTCGGCGGTCTGGTCGGGTGGCTCGTTCATCTATGTTCCCCCGGGGATCGAGGTCGAGATCCCGCTTCAGGCCTACTTCCGCATCAACCAGGAGAACATGGGCCAGTTCGAGCGAACCCTGATCGTCGTGGACGAAGACTCCTGGGTCCACTACGTCGAGGGATGCTCGGCGCCGATCTACTCGAGCGACTCGCTCCACTCGGCGGTGGTCGAGATCGTCGTGAAGCCACGCGGGCGCTGCCGGTACACGACCATCCAGAACTGGTCCAACAACGTCTACAACCTCGTCACCAAGCGCACCGCAGTCGAGGAGGGCGGGGTCATGGAGTGGGTCGATGGCAACCTCGGCTCCAAGGTGACCATGAAGTACCCGTCGGTTTATCTCCTCGGTGAACGCGCCAGGGGCGAAGTGCTCTCGATCGCTTACGCAGGCGAAGGACAGCATCAGGACGCGGGCGGCAAGGTCATCCATGCGGCGCCCAACACTCAGAGCTCGATCACGTCGAAGTCGATATCAAAGGACGGCGGCCGAGGCGGCTACAGGGGCCTGGTGCGGATCGAAGAGGGCGCCCATCACTCCAAGTCCCACGTGATCTGCGATGCGCTGATCCTCGACGACGCCTCCCGTTCCGACACCTATCCGTACATGGAGATCGAAGAAGAGAACGCAGCGGTGTCCCACGAGGCCACGGTGTCGAAGGTTTCGGACGAGCAGCTCTTCTACCTCATGTCCCGGGGTCTGTCGGAGACCGAGGCGATGCAGATGATCGTGCGCGGCTTCATCGAGCCGATCACGAGAGAGCTGCCGATGGAGTATGCGGTCGAGCTTCAGCGCCTCGTCGAGCTCCAGATGGAGGGCTCCGTAGGCTGAACCGCCTGCCGGGTAGGTGTTGGGTGTGAACAGTTCACATGGCTCACCCACTCGACTGAATTCTCGTTAGGAGACGCTCGTTAGATGTCCGACAAACTCACAAGGGACGCCGTCGAGCGCCTCGCCGATCGCCTAGGAGAGCCTGGATGGCTCGCCGAGCGCCGGCTGGAGGCGTTTGATCTCTTCTCCAAGATGGACCCACCGGATCCGCGGGGCGAGGAGTGGCGCTACACCGACGTCCGCCGTTTCGACTTCGCCAGATTCGGCGCGCCGGCCCCTTCCATGGCCCCGCCCGTGCTCCCCGATGAGATCGCCGGCAAGGGAGTCATCTTCACCGATTTCGCAACCGCCGCACGCGACTACCCCGAGCTCCTCAAAGAGCATTTCTTCACCGACGTACCGGTCGACGAGCACAAGTTCACCGCGCTTCACGGCGCCTTCCACTCCGACGACGTGCTGCTTTACGTCCCCTCTGGCAT
The DNA here is from genome assembly GCA_030860245.1 of Actinomycetota bacterium. Classification (GTDB taxonomy): domain Bacteria; phylum Actinomycetota; class CADDZG01; order CADDZG01; family WHSQ01; genus JACDDL01. The sequence continues at coordinate 1,684 of JALZIO010000060.1, forward strand.
CGACGTCGACCTGCCGCTCGAGGTGGCGCGCCGAGTGGCGCCCGGTGGATCGATCTTTCCCCATACCTCCATCGTGCTCGAAGACACTGCAAGCGTGACTCTGGTCGACAGTTTCTCGTCGGAGGAGTTGGCAGACGATGCCCTGTGCTCGAGCGTCGTCGAGATCGAGGCAGGCCGGGGCGCGATCGTGAATTACATTTCGCTGCAGAGCTGGGGGCGCGCCGTGTCTCACTTCCAGACCCAGCGTTTCACCGGTTACCGCGACTCGACCGTCCGCAGCCTTGCTGTGAACCTCGGCTCCTCGTTCGCTCGCACCCAGGTGGAATCGGTGCTCAAGGGAGAGGGCGCGTTCTCCGAGATGCTGGGCCTCTATTTCGCCGATGCCGACCAGCACTTTGCCCAGAGAACGCTTCAGTACCATGACGCTCCACATGCGACCTCGGATCTTCTCTACAAAGGGGCGCTCAAAGAGAATTCCCGCTCCGAGTACTCCGGATTGATCAAGGTATCCAGGGGAGCGCAGGGAACCGACGCCTATCAGGCGAATCGCAACCTCGTCTTGTCCGACAACGCAATGGCCCACTCGATTCCTCAACTCGAGATCGAAGCGAACGAGGTGCGCTGCACTCACGGCGCAACGGTGTCTCCTGTCGAGGAAGAGCATCTCTTCTATCTCATGAGCCGCGGCATCGACCGGGTGACAGCGCAGAAGCTCGTGGTCTTCGGCTTCTTCGGGGAAGTGTTGGACCGTATTCGCCTGCCGGGCGTGCGCGACGGCTTGTCCGACGCGATCTCGGCAAAGGTGGAAAGCGGCGCCCACCTGGAAGTAGCGGTTTAGTGCCGAGGCGCGTATGACAATGGCCCGCACCCATTTTTCAGAGGTTGCCAGGATGTCCGAGATTCTCGACGGGGGCACGAGACAGGTCGAGGTCGATGGGGTTCTGGTGGGGTTGTTTCGCGCAGGTTCGAGGATTTACGCGATCGGGGACGTCTGCACGCATCAGGAGGCCTATCTCACCGAAGGTGAGTGGGAGCCCGAGGAGCTCGAGGTCGAATGCCCTCTGCACGGCTCGCGCTTCGATGTCTGCACCGGGGGCGTTCGCATTCTCCCTGCCACCAAGCCGGCGGTCGCATATGAGGTGAAGCTCGAGGACGACGTGATTTTCGTCGGACCTCCGATAGTGCGGGTTGAGGAGTGATAGGGCATGAGTGACAAGCTGCTGGAGATAGAAGATCTCCACGTCGAGATCGAAGGCAACCAGATTCTCAAGGGTCTCAACCTGTCCATGGACAAGGGCGAGATTCACGCAATCATGGGCCCCAACGGGTCGGGCAAGTCGACGCTTGCCTATGTGCTCACCGGCCGGCCCGGTTACGAGGTGACGGCGGGAAAGATCTTCTACAAGGGCGAAGACATAATGGATCTCGCTCCGGACGAGCGCGCCCAACGCGGCATCTTCCTTGCGTTCCAGTACCCGACCGAGGTGCCCGGGGTTTCGGTCGTCAACTTCATGCGCACGGCCTACAACGCCATTCACGCTGACCAGCCAAAGTCGGCCATGGCATTCCGGATGTATCTCCAGGAGAAGATCGATTTACTCGAGATCCCGAGCGAGCTTGTTGATCGCTATGTGAACCAGGGCTTTTCGGGCGGCGAGAAGAAGCGTAACGAGGTGTTGCAGAT
>JALZIO010000064.1 GCA_030860245.1 Actinomycetota bacterium
CAGCCGAAGATGTGCTCGGGCGCCTTCTCGATGGGCACCGGGGCTCCCACCGCGCTCGGGACCCCTGCGATGAAACCCACCTCGAGCTCGAAGTCGAGCATCCTCGACGGGCCGAAGACGGGAGGGCCGCCGTCCCGGATGGTCTGGCCCCAGGGCCGCACCACGGGCGTGCCACTCACGACGACGCTCCCTGCGCGCCCGTGATAGCCGACAGGAAGGTGGCGCCAGTTGGGCAGCAGCGGCTCGCCGCCGGGCCGCAGCATGGCTCCCATGTTCGAAGCGTGATCCAGCGACGAGTAGAAATCGACATAGTCGCCTACCTCGACCGGCAGCAGCATCTCGACCTCGGGCTGGTCGATCAGTGCCCGCTCTGCGAGCCCCGGGACGTCACGGATGGCGTGATTGCGATCATCGAGGAGCTCGGTGATACGGGCGCGGACGCTCTGCCACGCGGGCCGGCCGAGCGACAGGAAACGGTTGAGCGAGCCATGCCCAAAGACCCCCTCGGGCAGCGCGGGGGCGCCGGACAGGAGCCCTTCTCGCTGTAACGCATCGAGGTCGAGGACCTGGTCTCCTATCGCCACCCCGATCCGGGCTGGCTCCCCGGGCCGCCGGAAAACCCCATAGGGGAGGTTGGCGAGGGGGAAGTCCGAACCCTCAGGAACCGGCACCCAGGAGTCCCCGCTCACGCCCACCCCCCTCCCGGCCCACTCACGGCGGCCGGCGGCGCCCAGGAGCGTGCCTCACCGGAGCACGCCGAGGCTCTTGAGGTCGGCCGGCCGGCTCGGCGAGGCTGCAGCGGGCGTCGGGGCGGCCGGGCTTGCTATTTTGCGTCGCCGCGTCCGTTCAGTCCCGGATACTCGCGCCCACCAAACGGGAACCGGGTGGACAGGCGCCATGCGTCGGCGGCCTCGAAACGGGCGTGATAGTCGAACATGCCGAGACGCCGCCCCTGGGCGCGGCCCGCCCTGAGCCATATGGATGCGGTGCGCCCCGCCTTTTCCCTGGCTGCAAGCTCCTCGAGCGCCCGGGCGATTGCTTGCATCTCCGCCTCGTTGGCCTGTCCATCGATCGAGACGACCTCGAGCCTGTTGTGGTCGCCAAGGCGCATGTGCGACTCGCTCATAGGGGGATGCTCCCGTGCTTTCTCTGAGGGATGGTTTCGCGTTTGGAGCGCAGCATCTCGAGCGACTGCGCAAGCCTCGCACGGGTGTCCCGCGGTTCGATCACGTCGTCCACGTAACCTCGTTCGGCCGCAATGTAGGGATTGGAGAACCTTTCGAGATAGTCGTCGAGCAACGCCTCACGTTTCGCTTCAGGATCATCGGCGTTCGCGAGCTCCTTGCGATGGATGAGGTTGACTGCGCCCTCCGCGCCCATGACTGCGATCTCTGCCGAAGGCCATGCGAATGAGATGTCCGCGCGCAGATGTTTGGAGTTCATAACGAGATAGGCGCCGCCGTAGGCCTTGCGGGTGATGATGGTGACGCGCGGAACCGTCGCCTCGGTGAAGGCGTAAAGAAGCTTTGCTCCGTGCCGGATGATGCCGCCGTACTCTTGACCGGTTCCGGGAAGGAAACCGGGCACATCGACGAAGGTCACAAGCGGGATGTTGAACGCGTCGCAAAATCGCACGAAGCGCGCCCCTTTGATCGACGATGAGATATCGAGGGTACCGGCCAACACCTGAGGCTGGTTGGCGACAATGCCGACGGGGTGTCCTGCAATACGGGCAAAGCCGCAAAGAATATTTTGCGCCCAATGCTGGTGGACTTCGAAGAACTCACCGTCGTCGGAGACCGAGCCGATCACATGATGCATGTCGTAGGGCTTGTTCGACGAGTCGGGCATGAGGTCGGTCAGCTCGTCGCATGAACGCATGGCGTCGTCGGTCGGCGCGAAGAAGGGCGGCGACTCGAAGTTGTTCGAGGGCAGGAACGACAGTAGGTAGCGCATCTGCCGGAGACAATCTTCGTCGCTTACGGCAACGAAGTGCGTTGCCCCCGATTTCGACGCGTGTGTCATGGCGCCGCCGAGCTCTTCCTGGGTGACATCCTCCCCGGTGACCGCCTTTACGATCTCCGGCCCTGTAATGAACATATGGGAGGTCTCGTCCACCATGAAGGTGAAATCGGTAAGCGCCGGGGAGTAGACGGCACCCCCCGCGCAAGGGCCCATGATCGCCGAGATCTGCGGAATGACTCCGGAGCACCGGACGTTCCGGTCGAAGATGTAACCGTATCCGGCAAGCGACACCGCGCCTTCCTGGATGCGCGCGCCGCCGGAATCGTTGATCCCTATGACCGGCGCTCCGGTTTCGAGCGCAAGGTCCATGATCTTGCAGATCTTTTCGGCCATGACCTCGCCCAGCGAACCCCCGAATACGGTGAAATCCTGCGCAAACACGAAGACCTTTCGATCGTCGACGGTTCCCCATCCGGTGACGACGGCATCCGAGTACGGACGGCGGTTCTCGATGTCGAAGCCGTGTGACCGGTGCCGGACCAGCATGTCGGTTTCGACGAAGCTGCCTGCGTCCAGGAACAGCTCGATGCGCTCGCGTGCGGTCAGCTTGCCGCGATCGTGCTGCCTTTTGATCGCGCCCTCGCCACCGGCAACAAGCGCCTCCTGCTTTTTTGCCCGCAGATCTGCGATCTGGTTGTCGATGGGGGTGGCGTGTTCGGGAATCTCCTCAGTTGCCATCACGGGAGTCTAATGGGGCCGCACCGCCCGCGACCTCACACATTCGCGGGCCTTCAGATAGACG
>JALZIO010000066.1 GCA_030860245.1 Actinomycetota bacterium
GGAGACGAACCAGTAGATCGTGCCGATCACTACGAGGTAAACGGCGATGCGCAGGAAGAAACGGAGCTCCTCAACCACCGCGCCCCCCCTCCGGCTCGCCGTCCGCGCCGGTCTTGTAGCGAACCTGCCGGTCGTCGAAGACCGGTCGCTCCGAGTGAACCGGCGGGAGCCGGTGGAAGTTGTGGGGAGGGGGCGGCGAGGTCGTAGCCCACTCCAACGAATAGCCTCCCCAGGGGTCGTCTCCGGCCGGCTCGCCCTTTCTCATCGACACGAAGAAGTTGACGAGGAAGACGGTGACGGCAAGGGCAAGAATCCCTGCGCCTACGGTGGCCAGAATATTTAGGGGCTGCCATCCGGAAGCGGCGGAGTAGTCGGAGATGCGCCGGTTCATGCCGTTGAGACCCAGCACGTGCATGGGAAAGAACGTCATGTTGAAGCCGATGATCAGCAGCCAGAAGTGAAGCTTGCCGAGCCCCTCGTTCATCAAGCGCCCGCTGATCTTGGGGATCCAGTAATAGAAGGCGGCGAAGATCGCAAACACCGAACCACCGAACAAGACGTAGTGGAAGTGCGCCACGACATAGTAGGTGTCGTGCACGTGATAATCAATCGGCGGCGAGGCCAGGAAAACGCCGGTGATCCCACCGATGAGGAACATGAACAGGAACCCGACTGAGAAGAGCATCGGTGTCTGCAAGCTGATCTTGCCCCGCCACATGGTGGCGATCCAGTTGAAGAACTTCACCCCGGTGGGCACGGCGATGAGCATCGAGGTTGCGGCAAAGAACGGATTGTTGACGGCGCCGGTGGTGAACATGTGGTGCGCCCACACCGATAGGCTGTAGCCGCCGATCAGAAGCGTGGCGAACACGAAGCCCGAATAGCCGAATAGGGGTTTGCGGCTGAACACCGGGATGATCTCGGTTACCACACCGAAGAACGGAAGGATCATGATGTAGACCTCCGGGTGTCCGAAGAACCAGAACAGGTGCTGCCACAGGATCGGATCCCCGCCAACGCCGGGATCGAAGAAAAAACCCCCTATCTGCCGGTCGATGTAGAGCATGGCGAAGGCGGCGGACAGCACCGGGAAGGTGAACAGGATCAACCCGGAGGTGACGAGGATGTTCCAACAAAAGATGGGTATGCGAAACATCGTCATACCTGGTACGCGCATGCCGAAAATGGTCGCGATGAAGTTCACGGCGCCGAGAATCCCGGAAACTCCGCTTATTAAGAGCCCCATGATCCACAGGTCGACGCCCGCGCCGGGCGAGAAGGTGTTCGACGAAAGTGGTGCATAACCGGTCCAACCCACCGCCGCCGCGCCGGAGGCCGTCAGGAAGCCGGAGAAGGTAATCAGACCCCCGGCGATGTAGAGCCAGTAGGTGAACGCGTTGAGGCGCGGGTAGGCAACATCCGGCGCGCCGATCTGCAGCGGCACGAAGTAGTTTCCGAGCCCGATGGCGGTCGGAACGACGAAGAAGAAGACCATTCCGGTGCCGTGCATCGTAAACAGCTCGTTGTATTCCTGATGCCCCACGATCTGCAGGCCGGGCGCCGCCAACTCGGCCCTTATCACCAGGGACAGGAGCCCGGAGAGCACGAAGAACCCTACGGCGCTGACAAGGTAGAGGATCCCGATCTTCTTGTGGTCGGTGGTGGTGAGCCAGTCGACGACTCCACCCCTTGGCCGGTCGTGCTGTGGTGCAACGGCAATGCCGCGCTCCCTCCGGTCAACCGTTGCCATCGATCGTCCTTTGCTCCTCGAGCCAACTTTCGAACTGCGCCGGCGGCACCGCGCTGAGCACGAAGTTCATCTTCGTGTGCAGAAGGCCGCAGAACTCCGCACACACTCCGCTATACACGCCGACCTCGGAGATAGTCAGGCTAAGGGCGTTTTGCTGTCCCGGCACCATGTCTCGTTTGATCAGAAACCTCGGGACCCAAAAGGAATGCACGACGTCGGCGGAATCGAGGGTGAAGGTAAGCGGCCGGCCTACGGGAAGCACGATCTCGGGCCGATCGTTGGCGTCGCCGATCACTTCGACACCGCTGTCTTCGTAGGTGAATCGCCAACCCCATTGGTAGCCTTCCACGTTGACGGTCACCGAAGGGGCGGAGCTGTCTGCGTTGACCTCGCCCAGGACTCCGGCGGACAAGACGAACAGGACGACGACCGTGATAAGCGGGATTGCGAACCAGGTAAGCTCTAGCTTCAGGTTCCTGTCGAACTGCCTGGGAAGGTCGTCTCCCGGTTTGGCCCGGTAGCGAACCAGGCTCCAGGTGATCAAACCCGCTACGAGCACAAAGACGACCGCTGCAACGATGAAGAAGATCGAATAGAGACGCTCGACACTCTCGCCCTGGACGTCGGCCGGCTCCGGGACACAGGCTGAGAGGGTGGCCGCAGCGCATGCCGCTATGAGTATCAGGCGCTGCTTCGAGCTCACCCACGCAGCCTACAGGTACCTGCTCGGCGCTTTGCCTACCGGTAGTTGGTGAACTGCAGCGGAATCCCGAAGTCCTGCTCCTTGAGCTCCGTGATGACGTCCTGGAGGACGTCTTTCGACTTCGATGACACCCGGACCTGATCCCCCTGCACGGAGACCTGCGCTTTGACCTTGGTCCCCTTGATGTACTTCACGATCTCGCGAGCTTTGTCGGTCGTGATGCCCTGGGATATCGAGATCTCCTGCCTGGCGGTTCCGCCGGCCGCAGGGGTGATAACGCCCCGTTGCAGGGACTTCAGCGGGACCCGGCGCTTGACCAACTTCTCCTCGAGCACCCGTACCGAGTCCTTCACCTTTTGGTCGGTGTTGGATTTCGCTTCGATGACCCAGCGCTCGCCTTCCTGCTTCAGGTCGAGATTAGACCCCGTCCCTTTGAAGTCGAAGCGCTGGGAGATCTCCCGGCGCGCCTGATCGAGTGCGTTTCGGACCTCTTGCAGGTCCACTTCGGAAACAACGTCGAACGATGCTTCTTTGGCCACGTCACTACCTACCCGTCCTCGATGGTTTCTTCTGGGAACAGTGTCGCTGCTTCTTCGGCGCTGAGCTCCGGGGCATCCGGAAGCGGGTCCGTGATGTACGGCCCCACCCACTTTGCATACCAGTCCACGAACCGGTCGTCGGTCTTCGCCTGCGCCAACAAGCGGTCGGCGAAGTTGGCGGCAGTCGACGCCCCGGTTTCGAACACGACGCCGTACCCCTGCGTGTTGAGCTGCTCGCCTGTGATCTGAAGCCCCTCTGTCTTGCTCACGACGCCCATCAGGGCTAGATCGGAGGCGGTGCCGGCGGCAACCTCGCCCCGCTTCACCAAACGAGCACAGTTTGCGGCGGTCCCCGCTTCGATGATCTCGACGGTCGGGACGATCCCCTCCAGAGGGACCTCGGTTGGGGCCAGCACCGAGCAAACCTTCTCGCCGGCGAGGTCATACACATCCCGGACCGGGGACACATCGGTCACCAGCAGGCGTTGGTGGCCGAGGTAATAGGGGTTGGAGAAGGTGGTCTCCCGCAAGAATGTGCTCGTGATCGGCGTTGTCGGGAAGGCGATATCGGCAAGCCCGTCCTCGACCATTTGCACGACCTCGTCCTCCGGCGCCGGAACGAAGCTGGCCTCCACGCCCAGGCCCTCGGCGATCCATCGGCCCACGTCGACCGCAAGTCCCCGGGGATCTCCGTCGCCGGAGACGAAGCTCAACGGTGGGGCGCCGGCCGGGATGGCGACGACCAGCTCGCCGTCCTCCTGAATGGCGCCCAGAAGAGAATCGGCATCGAAAGAGGGCACCAGCTTCTCGTCCGTCTCGGGCGCAGGCACACACCCCCCCAACAGCGCAGCCGTGACCACCCACAGGGCGGTCGTGCGAGAGATCCCCATACCCGTTGACGATGTTACAGGTAGCCCAGAGACCCCAGGCGCCGACGGATCGCCTCGATCTCGTCCGGCGAGAGGGGCTCGACGTCGGCCTCAGATCCCCCGGCCGCCGGGGCCACTTTTTGCAGAGGAGGACCCCCCGCGTGGTGGTGGGAGGCGAGATCACGCAGGACGTAGACGGCGAACTCCGTCACCGAGTGAAAACCCGATCCCTGGATAACCTGCTTGAGGCGTTCGTATAGTGGTCGAGGGATCTTGAGCGTGACGTAACTGTCGGGAGCGGCTTCGCGCTTCATTACACTCTTATAACACTCTCCGTCCCGCCGGACGGGTAGCGCTGGGCGGTCAAGCCGGCGTGATCGCGGCCGACACATGAACTGAGAACCTAACCGTCAAGTGGAGAGGTGGGGATCCATCGCATGCACGTCCACTGCGCTGCTCGGCGCGCACGAAAGGCGTTTCGGAGGCCACTTCCGGCGGCCGTCGTCGTGTGCATCCTCGGCGGCGCCGGCGCTGCCGCCCCCATGAGGCCAGAGGGCGCTTCCGCGGCGCCGGTGACCGGCCGGCGGACCATCTCGATCCGGGTGCCCCAGACGCGGGCTGTGACCTTGCGCCCGGCGTCCGGCCGCCGGACGCGCATCGACTGGTCCGCCACCCACGTCGCGTTTTCGTGGACCGGAGGTGATGGTTCCCGGCTTCTGTATCGCACTTGGGCTGAGGCCGGGGAGGCGTCGCCATGGAGACGGGTGCCGGAGTCTCACGACATGGAGCGGGCGGGCACGCACTACAGCGCCATGCTCTCCGTCGCCCGGCCCAACTCGATCGAGTGGCGCGCCGACGGCCCCGAGGCCGTGGGGGCGGTGAAGTTGCACCTCCTGAATACCGTCGACGGGCGTCGGCGGAAGGTCGAAGGCAACGCGCCCATGCCCGCTGCACCGGGCACTCCGAGCATCATCACGCGCTCCGAATGGGGAGCGGACGAGTCGATCAAAAGGACCACGGGCGATTGCGATAGAAGCTTTTGGCGCGCGCAACAACTGTTCGTACATCACACTGCGGGGAGCAACAACGATCCCCATCCCAAGGCGACCATGAGGGCGATCTACCACTACCACACGGTCACGCGCGGTTGGTGCGACATCGGCTATAACTTCGTGATCGCCCCCGACGGCCGCCTTTTCGAGGGTCGTTGGGCGCGCCGGTACGCGCCATGGGAATTGCACACCGGCGAGACAATACGCGGTAAGGCGGTGACCGGGGCCCACGTGGCCGACTTCAACTCGGGAAGCGTCGGCGTGAGCGTTATGGGCAACCTCTCCACCACAACGCTTAACCGGGCGGCGCGCCGAACCCTTGTCCGGCTACTCGCCTGGGAGGCCGACAGGCGCAACCTCCACCCGCGGGGGATGCACACCTATCGAAACCCCGACACGGGTTTGACGCGGCGACTGCACGTCATCGCAGGCCACAGGGATGCGGGCCAGACCGAATGCCCTGGAAACCACCTCTACGACGTGCTGCCGAATCTTCGCCGCAGGGTTGCCGCCGCCATAGGTGACGGCAGGCGGAACAGCGGGTTGTCACTGGAGGCTCAGGGCCGGGTTGTCTTCGGCGAGGACGTGCGGTTCACGGGCCGCTTGGCCACTCGTGCCGGGCGGGGCATCGCCGGCCGGAGCGTGATTGTCTACAGGCGGGATTCCGGCGCGCCGTGGTCCCGTGGAGTAAGGATGAGGACGGGGGAGGCGGGCGGCCTGGGATTTCGGCTCGCGCCGGCGAAGAACGTTTCCGTCCGTGCCGTCTATGCGGGCGGCCCTCAGACGTGGGGGACCCAGAGCCGGACCAGACGGATCCTCGTGGCACCCCGGGTGACCCTGGCGCTGGCCGGGGGACGGATCGACGCCGGCGGTGTGCGGCATTTCCCGGCCGACACCACGAGCGTCGCCATGAGCGGCACGGTGAGGCCGGCCCACCCGAAGCGCAAGGTCGTGGTCTCGGTCGAGAGGATTGGGCCCGAGGGAGAGTGGCGCGAGCTCGGCCGTGTCGCACCGCGGCTGACTTCGGACAGCCGTTACTCGGAGGCCGTGGCGATTGCGCGCCCTGGGAGGTATCGGGCCGTCACCCGGATGGCCGCCGACGACCATCACGCCGCGGGGCGCAGCCCGAGCCGAAGCTTCGTGGTCGACGGCAATTAGGAGAACCGCAGATTAGCGAGAAGGCTCCCGCCACCGACGTCCGTCGCGCCGCACGAGATCGTCCGCCGACGGCGGGCCCCACGTGCCCGGTCGGTAGAAGCCGGGCCGTCCGCCCTGTCCCCAGTAGGACTGGATGGGGTCGACGATCTCCCAGGCCTGCTCGATCTCGTCCGACCTGGTGAACAGCGTTGCATCGCCGAGCATGCAATCCAGAAGCAGCCGCTCGTAGGCTTCGGGGGAGCCGGATCCCAGCTCGGTTTCGACGTCGAAGTCCATCTCGACCGAGCGGACGTTGACTTCGGGGCCCGGAACCTTGGTGCCAAAGGTGAGCGAGATGCCCTCGTCGGGCTGCACGCGTATGACCAGCACGTTCGGCTCCAGCTCCTCGACGGCCGTCTTGGCGAAGAGCAGATGGGGGACGCTCTGGAACTCGATTGCGATCTCGGTCGCCTTCGAAGGAAGCATCTTCCCGGTGCGAAGGTAGAACGGCACCCCGGCCCAGCGCCAGTCGTCGACGAGCAGTTTCATTGCGACAAACGTTTCAGTTGACGACTGGGGATCGACGTCGGGCTCCTCCCGATAACCCTCGTACTGGCCGCGCGAGGCAATGGATCCGGCGTCGTTCGGCGACCACCGCCTTACTCCGCGCAGCACCTGAACTTTTTCGTCCCGGATCGCATTGGCGTCCCAGGCGACCGGTGGCTCCATCGCCACCAGGGCGAGAAGTTGGAGCAGGTGGTTCTGCGCTACGTCCCGCAGCGCGCCGGTCTGCTCGTAGAACCCACCCCGGCCTCCGATGCCCAGGGTTTCTGCGACGGTTATCTGAACCGCGCTGATGTATCGGCGGTTCCAGATCGGCTCGAAAATGGCGTTGGCGAAGCGGAAGACGAGCAGATTCTGGACCGTTTCCTTGCCGAGGTAATGGTCGATCCGATAGATCTGGTCCTCGGAGTAATTGGAGCTCAGCAGGCTGTTGAGCTCACGCGCTGAAGCCAGGTCCTGACCGAAGGGCTTTTCCACCACGAGCCGCTGCCATCCACCGGTGTCGAGCAATCCGGCTTTGGCGATCTGCTGCGCGATCGTGGCAAAGAACTGCGGCAGTGTCGCCATGTACCAAACGCGGTTCCCGTTCGTGTTGCGTTCCTTATCGATAGCATCAAGTTGCTTGCCTAAGTCCCGAAACAGCCCTTCGTCGTTGATGTCACCGGGGACGTAGTAGATGTCACGTCCAATCTCACGCCATGTCTCCTCCGTCGGAGCGATGCGCGAGTGCTCTTCGACGCCCTCATGCATCATCGATACGAATTCTTCGTTCGAGTACTTGCTCCGGGAGGTTCCGACTATTGAGGTCTCGTCCGGCATCAGGCCCTCCGCCTGGAGATTATGGAGGGCGGGAAGCAGCTTGCGCTTGGCGAGATCCCCGGAGGCGCCGAAGATGACCACAGCACATGCCTCGGGACGGGTGGTTCGATTGGGACTCATGTCAGCACCTCTTTGTCAATGGCGTCGTGGCCGAGTTTCTCATCACTTCGCTATAGAACGCACCGCGGGATGGCCGGCGTTGTCTTCGATCAGTCGCAACGTTCCCTCGCGTGCGGCCTCGGCTATCCCGGCCTCGTCATGACGGCGCATGGCGTTGCTCCCATGGGATCTAACCTCGGTCAGTCCCGGACGGATGACGAGAGCAGGGACCCCCCTGTCCTTCGCCTGCCCCAAAGAGCGCCGGAGCGACCGTGCGAAGAGGCTGCGCACGGCCAATGCGGGCCATAGCTTCGGATCCCGCGGGCTGGCCATGCCGTCGAAACGATACCCCAGAGGAGCGATACAAAGGATGGTGTCGCAACCCAGCTCGAGCGCGACGTCCAGGGAGGTCGTGCTGACGACGCCCGCGTCGACGAACGGGCGGTTTCCTATCTGCACGGGTGGGAAGAACCCGGGGATGGCGATCGCGGCCAGGACCGCATCGGCGAAAAGCACATTTCGAGCCGAGTGCTTGTCGAAGACGACTCGCCGGCCGGCCTCGAGGTCAACCGCACAGATGTGAAGCCCCTCTCGAGGCCAGGTTCTGGGAAGATCCGCCTCCAGCCGCGTCCGGGTTGCTTCGAGCGAGTACATCCCGGGCGGAAACAGCCCTCTGAGCCTGGCGCCGGATAGATGGCCGCGCAGGCGGGGCGGCCGGAGGCCGCGGGACGCGGCAACTGCAAGCACCGATCCAAACGCCCTTCGTGCGTGCTCGTCCATCGAGGCCCACAGTGGGTCGAAGCTGTGCAGCGAGGCAGCCTCGGTCTCGGCCGGCGACCTCGAGGGGTGCCGGCCGAGGGAGTACTCG
>JALZIO010000088.1 GCA_030860245.1 Actinomycetota bacterium
GGTCTATAACCTCCTTCAACCCGAGGCCGGCGCCGAGCTCGGGCGGCGCAAGGCGGCCAATTTGCTCGCCACGGAGGCCCGGGCGGTTGCGGCCGGTAACCCCGGCTGCACCCTTCAGATCACCAGGCATCTCGAGGAGGAGGGCGAAGGGATGCCCGTGTACCACCCGGTCGAGCTGCTCGACATGTCCATTCGAGGCGCCCGCCCCCCGGACTCGAGCGTGCGGCGCACCTCGAGGGGCGAAGGACACCATGGGACCGCAGGCAGGTCGGAGAGCGCCGGCCCGGGCGGGCGGGAGGGCGATGGCGGGCGGGAGAGCGATGGGGAAGCGACGCCGGAGGGGGGCGCCGGAGGAGTCGGCCGCCGGAAGTGCCGCCCCACCGGAGAGGAGAGAGAATGACCGAGGAGCTGATCGAGGGCGTCGAGGTGGACGGTCCGGTGAAGGAGGGGTTCGACGCGATCCTGACGGCCGAAGCACTGGCGTTTGTCGCCGGGCTGCAGCGGGAGTTCAACCCCCGTCGCGGGGGGTTGTTGTCCCGGCGCGCCGAACGCCAGGCCGATCTCGACTCGGGGGCCACCCTAGACTTTCTTCCCGAGACCGCGGCAGTGCGCAGCGACGACTGGAAGGTGGCGCCGCCCCCCGGGGACCTCCAGGACCGGCGCGTCGAGATCACCGGCCCAACCGATCGCAAGATGGTCATCAACGCGCTCAACTCCGGCGCCAGGGGGTTCATGGCCGACTTCGAGGATTCGAACTCCCCGACCTGGCACAACATGATCGGGGGCCACCTCAATCTGATCGACGCCATTGATGGCTCCATCGAGTTCACCGGCCCCGATGGAAAGGGCTACCGGCTAAATGAAGAGGTCGCCACTCTGCTCGTGCGGCCCCGCGGCTGGCATCTTCCGGAGAAGCACATCAGAATCGACGGGGGGTCATTGGCCGGAGCACTCTGTGACTTCGGACTGTTCGTGTTTCACAACGCAAAGAGGCTCATCGATAAAGGCAGCGGCCCCTACTTCTACTTACCGAAGATGGAGAGCCATCTCGAAGCGCGCCTGTGGAACGACATCTTCAATTTCTCGCAGGACGCGTTGAAGGTCCCCCGCGGCACCATCAAAGCCACCGTTCTCATAGAGACCGTCCCGGCTGCCTTCGAGATGGAAGAAATCCTCTACGAGCTGCGCGATCACTCGGCCGGCCTCAACGCGGGCCGCTGGGACTACATGTTCAGCATGATCAAATGCCACCGAACGCGCCCTGAGTTCGTGCTTCCCGATCGCAACTCCGTGACCATGACGGTGCCCTTCATGCGCGCCTACACCGAATTGTTGGTCAGTACCTGCCACAAACGCGGGGCACATGCCATGGGAGGGATGTCGGCCTTCGTCCCCAGCCGCAAGGATCCGGAGGTGAACGAAAAGGCGTTCGCCAAGGTGGCCGAGGACAAGCAAAGGGAGGCGGGAGACGGCTTCGATGGGACGTGGGTCGCGCACCCGGACTCGGTGCCGGTTGCGGCCGAGGAGTTCGGCAAGGTGCTGAGCGATCGCCCGCATCAGGTCGACCGGAGGCGCGAGGAGGTATCGATCGAGGCCGAGGATCTGCTCAACGTGAGCGAAACGTCCGGAGCCATCACCGAAGCCGGCCTGCGCAGCGACGTCAACGTGGGCATTCAATACATCTCTTCGTGGCTGCGGGGCAACGGAGCGGCCGGCATCTACAATCTGATGGAGGACGCCGCCACCGCAGAGATAGCACGCTCCCAGGTGTGGCAGTGGATCAGGCACGATGCCGTCCTGACCGATGAGGCCGGCAGCAGCCGGCGGGTGACGCCCGAGCTCGTGAGGGCCATCGCCACAGAGGAGCTCGAAAAGGTGCGCGCGGAGGTCGGGGACGAGTTCTTCTTCAACGAAGGCAGGCCGGACGAATCGCGCGCCTTGTTCGAGGAGGTGGCTCTCGGTGAGAGGTTCGTCGAGTTCTTGACGCTGCCTGCTTACGGTCACCTCGATTAGCTTCCTCGTGTAGATCGCACCCCATCACCCCGGCATTTGTAAGCGGCATGTCGGAGGCATATGATCCATGCGCGTTTCCAGGGTAGTGGGTCGGAGTTCCTAAAAGGGGGTAGCGCCTCATGGCGGTCACCGAAGAGCAGCCGCGGCTAGCCGAGGACAGGGAGAAGCCCGAGTTCACGGGTGACACCGACATTATGGGGCATCACGAGCCCCTCAAGAGGGTTCGCAAGGTCCCTAAATACTTCGGCTGGCTGGCGCTTTTCGGCCCCGGGGCGATCTATGCGGCCACCGCCCAGGGAAGCGGCGAGCTGGTGTTCTGGCCGCTGCTCATCGCTCTGTTCGGCCCCGCCCTCATCGGTCTTCTGCTCCCCGCATGCGCCTTGCAGCTGCCCGTCACCATCGAGATAGGACGCTACACAACGACAACGGGCGAGACGATGTTCACGGGCTTTCAGCGCATCAACAGAGCCTTTGCCGTATTGATGTGGATCATGCTGTTCGTCGTCTACCTGTGGTTTGGCGGCTATGCAAGCGGCGCCGCCGGCGGCATGGTGGCGCTGACCGGCTTCCCACCGGGCCTTTCCGAGGACGGTCAGACCTACTTCTGGGCCTATCTGATCATCGCTGTATTCGCGTCGGTCATCATCTTCGGCAAGACCGTCTACCCAATCATCGAGAAGATCATGATCGTCATCACGGCCATAACGATTCTCGGCCTCCTCATTGCTAGCTTTCATCCCGCGGTGAGGCCGTACTACGGGGAGTTCTTCGGCCGTCTGTTCACCTTCCGCTTCTCGATTCCCGATAATCTCAGCACGCAAAACCTCGATTACCTCATAACGGCCATTGCCTTCGCCGGCCAGGGAGGCTTTGGGAACGTGCTGTACAGCTACTGGATCCGTGACAAGGGAATCGGAATGGGACGGTTCGCGGGCCGGGTCACCAGCCCCGTAACCGGCGAGCCCGAGACGATCCCGTCGGCCGGCTATACCTTCGAGGACACCGAGGACAACAAGAAGGAGTACAAAGGGTGGACCCGGTGGCTGTGGGCCGACCAGTCATTCGGCACCGGAGCCAACACGCTGACGCTCGTGATGATGACGTTGCTCTCCTTCGCTCTTCTTTGGCCACAGGGACAGGTCCCAAGCGACGACAACCTGGTCAGCAAGCAGGCGGCGTTTTTCGAGACGAGCTGGGGGACGGCCGGAAAGCTCGTGTTCTTCTTGGTTGCAACGGCGTTTTTGGCCGACACCTGGCTCGCACTGGTGGATGCAGTGTCGAGGATGCATTCCGACTTCTTCACTGCGAACTTCAAGCGCCTGAAGAGATGGGGCTTCAGAAACGTCTACTACACGTGGTTCGTGATCCTGACCCTCGTCAGCCTGATTACGATACCCTTCGCAACCCCCGGCACGCTCTTGGTCACGGTTGCAGTGCTGCAGTTCTTCGCGATGATGTTCTACATACCGGGGCTCATCTATATGAATTACTACAAAATTCCCAAGGTCTATCCGAGCTGGACGCGGCCGTCCAACATCGCCCTGTTCTTTATCTCTTTGTCCGGGCTCGTCTACATCGTCTTGGGTGTCTTTTACCTGAAGATCCGGGGGCCCGCGCTGATAAAGCCGCTCACAAGTCTGTTCTCCTAGCGCGAGCGGGTAGAAGGCGACCGTGGCCGTGAGGCTTGCTCTCACCATGGGGGACCCCTCCGGTATTGGGCCCGAGATTTGCCTGGGGGCGCTCGAGGCGGCGAGCGAGGCGGGGGCTCAGGTCGTCATCGTGGGTGACGCGGCCGTGCTGCGCCGAGCGGGCGAGGTCAGGGGGAGCGACTCCGTTCTGGAGAGCGCCACCACCATCGACGAGCTCCCCTCGGAGGGGCACTGTGTCCTGGACCTGAACAACGTGGACGCCGCCACCCACGAATTCGGACGGGTGAAGGCCGAGTATGGGCGCGCCTCGGTGGAGTATTTGCGGACCGCGGTCGAGATGTGCATGGGTGACCGCGCCGGCGCAATCGTGACGGCGCCCATTAACAAAGAAGCTCTAAAGGCCGCCGAGGTTCCGGAGCCGGGCCATACCGAGATGCTCGGCACCTTCACAGACACCGATGTCTACGAGACGATGTTCATGGTCGAGCGCATGAGGATTTTCTTTGCGACGCGGCATCTCTCACTGAGGGGCGCGGTCGACGCGATTACTCAGGACGGATTGCTCAGAACGCTGGACAACGTGCGCAACGCACTGAAGTTGATGGGGCTCGAGGACCCCGAGATCGCGGTCGCTGCCCTCAACCCCCATGGAGGTGAGGGTGGGCTGTTCGGCGACGAGGAGATCGACGCCATCCGCCCCGCTGTCGAGGCGGCGAAGGACCGGGGCTGGAGCGTGGTCGGGCCGATCCCGGCGGACAGCATCTTTGCGCAGCACCGGCGGGGCAAATACGACGCGGTGTTGTCGTTGTTTCACGATCAGGGCCACATTGCGTCAAAGACCGTTGATTTCGACGGCACGGTGTCGGTGACGACTGGGCTGCCGATCATCCGGACTAGCGTCGACCACGGCACTGCGTTCGACATTGCCGGGCAGGGAATCGCCGATTCCGGCAACATGCAGAGTGCAGTGCGACGGGCGGTTGAGCTCCACACGTCCATGGGCGAACATCTGAGGTCGCTGCGGGAGAAGACGAACCACGGCCGATGAGGCCGATTCTGTGCCTCGCCGATGATCTCACCGGAGGAGCCTCGTTGGCGGCAGGCGTCGGCGAGATGGCTGGCCCCCCGAGGATCGGGTTCACGCCGGGGGGCGCCGGGGTTCTGGATCTCGGGATGCGCGATCTGCCTCCGGAGCGCATCCACGGGCGCATCGCCAACGCTCTCACCAGCCAACCCGTGGCCGGCGACACAATCGTGGCCTTCCGCATCGACTCCGGCGGTCTCAGCCCCGTGGGCCTCTATCTCGAGGCGGCTCTCGATGCACTGGGGCCGGACGCACGAGCTTTCGTCATGCCGGTCCACCCGGGGGCGCGCCGGGGCTACGCAAACGGCTCACTCAGACTGGGCGACGAGCGCCGGAGCTGGGAGATCAATGTCCGGGGAGCGGCTCCAGAGGTCGTGCCGCTCGAAGATGTGCGTTCGGCGGAGCTCGGGCAGCGGCTCCCCGAGGGGCCCGTTGTCGTGTTCGAGGGAATCACCCAGGGTGACGTGACGCGCGCGGCCGCCGTCGTGCGAACGCTGCCCGGACCGGTGGTCCTCGCCGACCCCGGCCCGTTGACACTTGCTCTGCGACGGTTCGGGCTGCCGCCCATCCGGCTGCTCGCAATCGTAGGCTCGACCTCGGATCTCACCAGGGACCAGGTGCGCGCGTCGCAGGAGATGCTTGGTCTCGTGGCCGTCTACCTGGATGTCGACGCGGCCCTCGAGGACGAGGGTGTGTGGTCGTCGGTGGTGGACGAGGTCACCGGGAAGCTGCCCACGCAACCCTGCGTCGGCGTGATCACGTCCTCTCCGGAAAAGGGGCGAGCAAGGGCAAGGGAGGGTGAGGAGGTGTCCGGGCTGCTGGGCGAGGTCGCAGCGGCAGTCGTGCGGAAGGGGGTCGTCGATGCGCTCTATCTGTCGGGGGGGCACGTCGCAAAAGCGGTGTGTGACGCCCTCGCCGCGACCGGCTTGACCGATCTCAGGGAATTGGACGTCCTGGCGTCCTATGGGCGTCTGGAGGGCGGGACCGCATCCGGCATGCCCGTGGCGTTGAAGGGCGG
>JALZIO010000125.1 GCA_030860245.1 Actinomycetota bacterium
AACTTGAACCGTGAGGAGTTCGGCATCGTTCGCAGCCGGCGCTCGCCGACCGCGATGGCCCTCGCCCAACTCGCCAGAGAGCATCCACTTGAACCGCCCGCCGATGAGCTGGGCCCCCGCTATGACCTTGCCTACCATCTAAACCTCGGAGCCGCCCCCGGTCTGCGGTCCGACACCGTCGCAGTGCACCTGTACCCGTACGCAGAGGGCGGTCCCCTGGCCTACACGCCCGGGGGCCAAGAGCTTTGGGGCGGCCCCGAGCCCCGTTCTGGTTCCTACCGACTGCCGCCCGGCTGGTACAGCTACCCGCCTTCCCTCGTCCACAGGATGCAGAGTCAAGGGCTCCCCTCCAAAGCCGTTGCCTTGAGCGCGTCACATCAAGGAGCAACGGTGAACCGCCTGCTTCTGGTCGCTCTCGTGTTGGCGTTCGTATTCTTCTCTCGCCGGCTTCGGCGCCGGAGCGTCGTTCTGCCGCGGAGCCCCACGTCCGTCTGACAAGTTGGTTTCGGCGCGCCGGACGCTTTGGTGCGGGCGCCTACCTCCGCGACGAAGCACTATCTTTGAGAGCCATGGCCGAATACGACTTCAGATCAGTAGAGGACCGGTGGCAGAAGACCTGGCTGCTGGATCGGGCTTGGGCTGGGCCCGAGCGCCCCAAAGGGACCAAGCGCTACGTCGTGACGATGTATCCCTATCCATCGGGAGACCTCCACATGGGCCACGTGGAGATCTTCACCATTCACGACACCATTGCGCGCTTCTACCGCATGCAGGGCTTTGACGTCCTGAACCCCATGGGCTGGGACGCATTCGGGCTGCCGGCTGAGAACGCGGCCATAAAACGCGGCATCAATCCCAAGAAGTGGACCTACGACAACATCGCCAAGCATCGCCTATCGATGGAGCGACTGGGCTTTTCGGCCGACTGGGACCGCACCTTCTACACTTGCGACCCCGGCTACTACAGGTGGAACCAGTGGTTCTTCCTGCGGTTCTACGACAGGGGTCTGGCCTACCGTCGCAACGCGCCTGCCAACTGGTGTCCGAACTGCAAGACCGTTCTGGCCAACGAGCAGGTGATTGCGGGTCATTGTGAACGCTGCGGCACCCAGGTGGTAAGGCGTTATCTGACCCAGTGGTTCTTCAAGATCACTGACTACGCCGACCGCCTGCTCGACGACCTCGATCTCAATCAGGGATGGAATGACCGGCTGAGGAGCCTGCAGCGCAACTGGATCGGCCGGTCATTTGGGGCCGAGGTCGCGTTCGACATCGAAGGGCGCGCCGAGCCGGTGACTGTGTTCACCACCCGGCCGGACACCCTATGGGGAGCGACCTATTTCGTTGTGGCGCCGGAGCATCCACTGGCAGAGGAGATCGCCGCGGCGTCGGGGCTCGATGCCGAGCTGGCTCTTTTCAGGCAGGAGGTCGCCACCCTTACGGACATAGATCGTGCCTCCACGGAACGACCCAAGAAGGGTTTGTTCCTCGGCAAGCACGCCACAAATCCGGTGAACGGAGAATCCATCCCCGTATGGGTGGCGGATTACGTTTTGATGGAGTATGGGACCGGCGCCATAATGGCGGTGCCCGCCCACGACCAACGAGATCTCGACTTCGCGCGCGCATACGGGCTTCCGGTCAGGGTGGTCGTGCAGCCGAGCGAAGCGGATCCGCTGGATTCGGACTCCATGACAATTGCCTATGACGGTGACGGCGTCATGGTCAACAGCGAGGGCTTCGACGGGACCTCCACCGAGGAATCGGTTCAGCGGGTTACCGAGTGGCTTGGAGAACAGGGCCGCGGGCGCGCCGCCAAAAACTTTCGGATTCGCGATTGGTTGATAAGCCGCCAGCGGTACTGGGGCACCCCGATCCCGATTCTGTACTGTGCCGGTTGCGGCGAAGTGCCGGTGCCCGATGAGGACCTGCCCGTCGTGCTGCCCGACATCGTCGACTACACGCCGAGCGGCGAGTCTTCCCCACTAGCAAAGGTCGATGAGTGGGTCAACGTCGAGTGCCCCAAGTGCGGCGGGGCGGCGCGCCGCGAAACGGACACCATGGACACGTTTGTGGACTCCTCGTGGTATTTCAACCGCTACCTCGATCCCCACAACGATGAGCTGCCGTTCGATCCCGAGATCGCAGATGCGTGGATGCCGATCGACCAGTACTCGGGCGGCATCACCCATGCGGTCATGCACCTGATCTACGCGCGCTTCTTTCAGAAGGTGCTTGTCGATATGGGCATGGCGAAGCACCCAGAGCCTTATCCGGTCCTCCTGAACCAGGGGATGGTCACCATGGGTGGCAAAGCGATGTCGAAAACGCGCGGGAACATCGTCGAACCCGTCGAGGCATTCGACCGCTACGGCTCGGACGCCCTGCGTCTGTACATGTTGTTCTCCGGCCCCCCCGAGCAGGATTTCGATTGGCCGCTGGAGGGTGTGACTTCGATCGGCCGGGTTACCGCTCCGTGGCTGCAGCGGGTGTGGCGGCTGTGCGAGGAGGTGAACGCGCTCGGCGATGCGGACGGCTCTGAGCTCGGCGCGCCGGACATCACGCTTCGCAAGGCCATTCACCGGACGATCAAAGTCGTCACCCGCGACTACCAGAGTTTCTCGTTCAATACCGCCATCTCCCGTCTACAGGAACTCGTTAACGACGCATACCGTTTTCGCTCCAAGGGCGGCGTCCATCCCACGGTTCTGCGCGAGCTGGTAGAAGCGCTGTTGAAGATGCTGGCTCCCATGGCGCCATTCATCACCGAAGAGCAGTGGCATCGGCTTGGGCACGACGGGTCGATTCACTTTGCACCCTGGCCGGTCTTCGACGCCGGTCTGGCCGCCGAGGACGAGGTCACGATGGTCGTTCAGGTCAACGGGAAGGTGCGTGACACGATCGCCGTCCCGGCCGAGGTGACCGAGGATCAGATGGTCGAGCTGGCGCTCGCCTCGCCCAACGTGCAGACCCACCTGGGCGAACAGCCCCCGGCGAAGGTGATAGCGCGGCCTCCCAAGATCATCTCCCTGGTAGCGGCGCGCAACTGATCCGCCGACTTGTGGCGGGGCACATCTCACAATCGACGCCGGTATTGTGCGGTTCCTCTAGAACATCTCGCACCATGGCGCCCGTTCGGTAAGGAACATGGCATCGGCGCGCCGGATTGCGCCGGGAGTTACCTCTTCGACTCTGGAGCTCATGAGCAGATGCTCGAACGTGAAGGCCCCAAGGTAGACGCTTCCCAGATCCTCGACGTCGAGCACGAGATCGGTCTCTCTTGATGTCCGGGTTGCGGTTGCTCCTTCGGGATGGGTGCACAGTTGCCAGCGGCCCTCGTTCCACGGACAGAAGAGATCATGGACCTCAAAAGTCAGCGTGTCTTCATGCCTGTAGCCACGTGTTTCGAGGGCGCGCCCGACATCGACGAGCCGCAGGAACAGAGCATCCTGAAGTCTGAAGCCCAGCCGGCTCGGCTCCGTGACCATCAACAACAGGGGATGGTCGGCCGGCATCCAGTTGGCTTCGATTCGCGCAACAAGATCAACTCCGAAGAGAAACCGCCACACCTCCTGCATGGCCTCCGGCGCAGTTGCCATCACCTCGAGGACCTCCATACGCCCGACCGGTGATCCCTGGTGCCAGGCGGGGTGAAGCCGGTAGAGCGCGTAAGCCTCGGGGCGGCCTTCCATCTCGATAACCGCGCGCCACATAGGGGGGCCGCCGCTGCTGGTCATCTTCAGGTTGTGAAGGACGTGATCCTTCCACCAAGCCGTCGAGCGGGTGAGCATTCCCGGAGTGGCCGGGCGCACGCGCTCGTAGACCTGGGGGAAGATGCTTGCCGCCTGATCGATGTCCACCAGCCGTGTGCGCCCAACGGGCGGGAGTACCTTTCGGAAAACAGCGCGATCACGTTCTATGTCGACTATCGCCTGCAAAGAGGCCAGGCCATAACCGAAACGCCGGTAGATGTTTGCCTCCGACGCCCACAGGATAGCCACCGGCTCGCCGCGATCATGAACGTCGTCGAGCTGAGAGCTCATCAGCTTTGTCAGTGCGCCGCGCCGGCGATGGGTCGGAAGCACGCCAACTCCGGTCACACCGGCGGCTGGCACCACACCGCCCGGAACCGTCATCTCGTAGGTGATGGCAGTTGCGGTTCCCACCATTGCATCTCCGTCGAATGCGCCTATGCAGCGTTCTATCTCGGTGAGCCTGCTGTAACGCGATATATCTTCGTCCGGAGGGGCATCACCAAAAGAGGTGCCCGTCGTCCTGAAGAAGGTCGTCAGTTCGTCTTCACGTATTGGTCTGATGTCCAGTTCCATTGTTCGACGAGAGATTAGTGCTTCATATGAGCTCGAAGGACATGTGACGGTCACCACAGGCGTGGCGCCGAGCCTGTTGTTTTCTTCGAACATGTCGGAAATCATCGTGCCCAGCGGATGGCGGGACCGGCTCGAGGATCTTGCCGGCCGGCGTCGGCAAGCCTGGCCTGTCGTTGCAGTCGCTGCGATTGCGGTTCTCGTGGGCTTGCTGCTGTGGACTCGCGGCGCGCCGGCTGAGATTGCCCCTCCGGCCACTGAGCCTCGCCCCGCCGCGGCCCAGACCGGAGCCGAGGCAGCGCCGGGACCTGCGCCGGCCCCCGGGCCGACTGTCCCCCTAGGCGGTGAGCTACCAGTGACTCAGGACGTCATCCTCGTCCACGTTGCCGGGGCGGTCCGCCGCCCCGGCCTCTACGAGCTGCGCACAGGCGCCCGGGTCGCGGAGGCAATCGACGCAGCGCGCGGCGCCCGGGCGGGCGCCGATCTCAACGCCATGAATTTGGCCGAGCCGCTGGTCGACGGGACCAAGCTGGACGTGCCGCGGGTCGGTCAGACCCCGGCGCCGGCCCCGAGCGGCACGGGCACAACCGACTCTTATGGGACCCCTGCCGACGGGGCGGCCCCCGCCGTGATCCCGCTCAACACCGCCGATCAGGCGGCGCTGGAGACCATTCCCGGAATCGGACCGGTAACCGCCACCGCGATTCTCGAATACCGCGATCAGATCGGCGCCTTCGAAACCATTGATCAGCTTCTGGAGGTGTCGGGGATCGGACCGGCGACGCTCGAGTCGATTCGCCCCTACGTCACCATCTGATCTGGTGTGGGCGGCGCCCTAGCCCGCATTTGGCTCACCGCCGGAGGCCTTTGGGTCGGAATTACCTACGGCTGGAGTCGTGGATTCGCCCCGCCGGTGCTCATCGCCGGGCTTGTGGCTGCCTGCTCACTGGCCCTGCGACGCCGCCCGTTCGCCCGGCTGGTGGCGATCATCTCCGTAGCGGTCGTCCTGGGTGCCGTCGGGGCCGGCTTCCGCGCGCAGCGGGTGTCACCTCTCGAGGCCATGGCGCACGATGTCCCCTCTTGCATCCTCTCGGGGAGCGTGATCGAAGCCACCGGGCTGGGGACGCTGACGGCGATCCGCCACCTGGTCTGTGAGGGCCGGGTCGGCCTCGACCGTCCGGGCAATGTCTTCCTCGATATCCGAGGCCATCCCGGCGGGACCGTGCGAGCCGAAGGCTGGTTGATCCCGCTGACCCACGATCCCTTCGATGTCGCCCGGCGCCGCGCCGGAGGGGACGCCGCATTCGCACCCACCACCATCGACGTCCATCCTCCGCAAGGTGGCGTGTTCGCGCTCGCCGCTTCGATCCGAGCGGGTCTGGAGCGCGCAACTGCGTCTCTTGACCCCAGAGCTGCCGCGCTCGTGCACGGACTGACCCTGGGCGATACGGATTCGCTCGACCCGGCTTCGGTCGAGCGTTTCAGGCGCGCCGGCCTGGCACACCTGCTTGCCGTGTCGGGAACCAACGTGGCGATCGTTCTCGGAACGGTTGCCTGGGCCGCGCGCCGACTCCCCCATAAGCTGCGGATCGCCGCCGGCGCGATGACCCTTGCCCTCTTCGTCCTTGTGGTGGGACCTGACCCCTCGGTGCTGCGCGCCGCCGCGATGGGCGGCATTGGCTTGATTGCACTAAGCATGAATCGGACCGCTGAGCCGCTGTACGCGCTCGGACTTGCCCTCATCGTGCTGCTGGGAGCGCGTCCTGCGATGGTGGGATCGGTCGGGCTGCAGCTCTCGGCCGCAGCCACGGCCGGAATCGTGCTGTGGAGCGGAGGCTTGGCGCGCAGGCTGCCGCTGCCCGGACCCCTCAGCGTGCCGCTGGCCGTCACGCTGGCCGCCCAGGCCGGAGTTGCACCGATCCTGATCGGCACCTTCGGAGAGCTGTCGTTGATCGCTCCCGTTGCGAATCTGCTCGCCGTTCCTGCGGTCGCGCCGGCGACCGTCCTCGGAATCGGGGCGGGGCTTCTCGGCGCAGCCCACCCGGCTCTCGGCGCGGCGGCGGCCCAACCCCTCGCCCCGTTAGCGTCGTGGATCTTGTGGGTCGGCGACATGTGCGGCGCACCGGCGTGGGCGGCCGCCGAAGTTCCCAAGGCCGTCGCGTGGGCGATCACCGTGCCCCTGGTCGCGGCCGCAAGGACCGCCTCGCGGGCGCGCCACCACGGGGATCGGGGCGCCGGCCGGTAGAGTGCGCCAATGGGCGGGTGGCACTGGATCGTGCGGGATCCTTCGGGCGGCGAGCTGTCCTCCAGCGAGGAGCTCCCCTCGCGAGAGGAAGCCGAAGCATGGATTGGCCGGGAATGGAAGTCCCTGCTCGAACAGGGTGGGGAGTCCGTGACCCTCGTTGGAGACGGGGACGAGCATTACACGATGGGTTTGACGACCTTTTGAGCCGGGCCTGCTATCTCCTCCAGGGGGACGAGTTCCTGGCCGAGGAGGCTCTGGAGATGTTGCGCGCCCAAGAGGGCACCGACCC
>JALZIO010000165.1 GCA_030860245.1 Actinomycetota bacterium
CGGTACTCCTTGTAGAGCTGGAGCTCCATTTCGGCCTCGTATTTCTCGAGGTCCTCGACGCTCATGGCACCCCCTCTGGCACTGGGCAGGTCTCCTCTCCAAAGTGTCGCGCTTTGGGCCGATGGACCGAGCCATCCTCGTCCGGAAACCCGGTGACCCCGTAAAAGGAAAGACGATGGATGGGCGATGGCCCGAAGCGCTCGAGGGCCGCCCAGTGCTCCGAGGTCCCGTACCCCACATTGGTCGAGAATCCGTATTCCGGGTGCCGGCGATGATAGCGGCGCATGGACCTGTCCCTGTGAACCTTGGCAACGATCGAGGCCGCGGCGACGTTCTTCGAGACCGCATCCGCCTTCTTGACCGCCAGGCCCGGCCATTGCAGGCGCTTCATCCTGAAGCCGTCGATCAGCACGTAGTCGGGGGTGAGCGGCAGGTTCTTGAGGGCCCTTCGGAGCGCCTGGAGATTGCATCTCTGTAAGCCGGCACGGTCGATCCTGGAGGGCTGCACCCGCACGATCGAGTGCGCGAGGGCCAGGTCGACGATTTGCCCGGCGAGGCGTTCCCTCTGCAAAGGAGTGCACAGCTTCGAGTCCCTGAGGCCCGCTATCTCGGCCTCGGGAGGCAGGATGACCGCGGCCGCCACCAGCGGTCCGGCGAGGGCCCCCCGCCCCACCTCATCCACCCCGGCAACCCGCATGAAGCCGGCCTCGGTGAGCCGTCTCTCCATGAGTCCCACCGCCTCAGAGGTCATCTCGGTACGGACTCTAAACGCGTCGTCCTCCGCCACGGGGTCCAGCCTGTTACCTGGACCGGGTGAGCAGAGATCCCCGGCAATGCCCCTGCCTAGAGGCCGGAAAAGTCGACGGGAGGCCAGATCACCACGAAGGCGTGCCCGACAATCTTTTCCTCTTTGATGGGACCGATGAGACGGGAGTCCTCCGAGTTGCTCCGATTGTCGCCCATGACGAAGATCTTCTCTTTCGGCACTCGGCAACCACCCTCTGCCGCGGCCATGTGGAGCCGCCCGCATAGTCTTGAGGTGACCTCGGGACTGGCTTCATCCCGATGTTGCAGATAGGGCTCAGACACCTTCTCGCCGTTGATCCACAACCTCCGGGGCCTTCCCTGGTAGCGGATCGTGTCGCCGCCGACGGCCACTATCCTCTTGATGTAATCCTCCTCCGAGGGGCTCGGGAGGCCCAGCAGCTCGCGACCGAAGTTGCGTACGTCCTCGTACCAGGGCAGATCCGGCAGCTTGCCGCCGAAGACCGATTCTTTGGCAAAGACCACGACCTGCCGGCGCTGGGGGTCGCCCAACGTATAGCTCACCTTCTCCACGAGGACCCTGTCGCCGACCTGAAGCGTCGGCACCATCGAAGCGGACGGGATGAAGAACGCCTGCACCAAGAAGGTCTTGATGATGATCGCTATCCCGAAGGCCAAGAGCACCAGGATCGGAAGCTCTGTCAGATAACCCATGACCGAGGAGCTCTTGTCCTTGTGGCCGCCGTCCCGCTCGGCCGCCACTTCCTCGACCTCGGTCACCCCAGCCTTAGCCATAGGAAAAAGAGCGTAAGGCAAACTCGCCCTTACAGGAGGGCGCCCCTGCGTCGCTCAAGCGCAGGTTCCCATGGCCGCTGCGGTTGAGTAGGCGTCCGTCAGTTGCGCCGCTCTTTCACCTTCGCCTTCTTGCCGACTCGGGAACGCAGGTAGTAAAGCTTGGCGCGCCTTACATGGCCGCGGGTCCGAACCTCTATCTTGGCGATCATCGGTGAATGGAGCGGGAAGGTGCGTTCGACGCCAACGCCGAATGAGATCTTGCGGACCGTGAATGTCTGCGAGAGCTGGCTCCCTCTGCGCCGGATCACCACGCCTTCGAACACCTGAACGCGTTCGCGCTCACCCTCGACGACACGCACATGCACCCGCACCGTGTCCCCGGGCCGGAAGTCGGGCAGATCAGTCTTCAGATACGGCCGCTCGACGAGGTCGGTCGGGTTCATTGTGCGCTCCCTTTCCAGAGCTCGAGGAGCCAGTCCACAGGGACAGACTCGTCGAAGCTGACAGTCCAACGAGATTTCGAACCCGTGATCTCCGCCTTGAGAGGGCGGGGCGATGAAAGCTCCCGACCCGGAGAAACGAACTCTTTTACCTGGTCGGAGGGAGTCTAGCCCATCCCTGCATGAGCAGGCGTCGCGCTCTACACGGGCGCCGGTTGGGATGCCCGCCCCGGTCTGCGGCCCGGGGGTCTACGCTACCCGGGCGGTCGGCGACTACTCCTGACGGAGCCTTCGGCTGACCCTAATCCACAGAGAGATGGTGTAGATCAACCCGCCCCATAGGATCGTGAGACCAATGACCATGGCGATGATCGCATCTGCTTGCATCAGGCGCGCGCCTCCTGTGACGTCGTCTGGCCGTCCGCCGGAACTCTGAGGTCGACCTTGCCCCAGCTCTTAGCCATGAACAAGAACCCGACAACTATCGCCCCCGCAACGGCGACCCATCCCAGATTGAGCAGGCTCGTGGGGTAGCCCTCGTAGCCCTCCTCCAGGGTCGTACGGAAAAGGTCGAAGAGCATGTAGCCGAGCACTATCGGCGTGATGACGCTGATTGCGATCTTCCAGAGTGCGCCGACGGAGAAATCCGAGATCGGATTGCTGTGGGCTCTCAGGTCCTCGAGCCGGCGCAGGACCCAGGCAAAAGCGATGGCCTCAACCAGGCCCGCGCCCACAAGCCCGAAGTTGTTCGAGTAGTAGTCGGTGACGTCGAGCAGATAGAGCCCACCCTGAGTCGTGAACAGCAAGGAGATCAAAGCGCCGAACCCACCGCACAGCGCCACCGACCTCCGCCGGCTCCAGCCGAACTTCGAGGACATCCCGGCCACGTAGGTCTCTACGATCGATATTAGCGACGATACGCCGGCGACGATCAGGGACCCGAAGAACAGAACCCCCAGAACGGAGTTGAATCCGGGGAACGTATTGATGATCTGCGGAAAGATCACGAAGGCGAGAATCGGGCCCTGGTCGGCGACCTGGTTGACCCCAACACCCTGTTGTGTGGCGAGGAAGCCCAGACAGGCGAAGACGGCGATACCGGCGAGCAACTCGAATGAGCAGTTCGAGAAAGCCGCGATCGCCGCGTTGTTGTTGAGATCCATTCGCCTCGGCACATAGCTGCCCAGGGTCGACATGATGCCCCACCCGACCGACAGCGAGAAGAAGATCTGGGAGTAGGCGGCGATCCATACGGTGCTGTCGGTGATCCTGGAGAAGTCGGGTTGAAACAGCTCGTTGAGGCCCGTGGTCGCGCCGGGCAGGGTGAGGGCACGGACAATTATGGCGAAGAACATGACCATCAGCACCGGGATCATGACCCGGTTGGCGAGCTCGAGTCCCTTTCGCACCCCTCTGAAAAGGATCCCGAGCGTGGCCGCCCACACGATGGCCAGCGGAACGAGGATCCCGAGGACCACGCTACCGATGGCCAGCCCCCCGGATTCTGCGGGGTTTGGTGTGACCTGAAGAAAATCGGTGAGGAGGAAGCCCTCTGTGTCCTTACCCCATTGCAGACCGAACGAGAAGTAAGCGTAGGACAGCGCCCAGGCCAGTATCACCGCGTAGTAGGTGGAGACAATGAATGACACGGCGATCTGCCACCATGCGATCCACTCTGTCTTTTTCCTTCCCGCGCGGGCGAAAGCCAGCGGGGTGACGCCCCTGAAGCGGTGCCCGATTACCGTTTCCATGATGAGGAGCGGGATGCCTGCGGTCAGCAGAGCGAAGATGTACGGGATCAGAAACGCGCCCCCGCCGTTGGAGTAGGCGATATAGGGAAACCTCCAGATGTTACCGAGCCCGATGGCGGACCCAATGGCGGCGAGCACGAACCCGAGCCTGGTGAACTGATCGGCGTTCTGTTCGTTCGCCTGGTCCTGAGCCTCGGCCTCAGCCATGCTTGCCCCCCTAAGTCTTCCTCGCGGCTCTCCGGCCTCTTTTTCGAGCCGGCTTCAACGGATCCCTGTTGTGCTGCTCCCGGACGCGCCGCCGTGAATATAGACCGTGACGCCGGACTCGTCATATCACCGCCTACAAGCCTTGTCTTGTCTCTGCGGCCCGAGTCTTCGACAACACCTTGCCTTTTCTTCGACTGCGGTTGTCCCGCTTTCCCTTGACCTCGCCCGGCTGTGTGCTCTAATCGCTTAGCGTCGCTCTCCCGCCCTCAGGGATTGGGGGGAGCGAGTGGGAGTCGAAGGCCAGAAGCTGCGCCGGATGAAAGAACTGGGGGGCCCTTCATGGCACACGACGGCAGCGGGAGGAGCGTCCACAGGGCCTTGCCTCGCTTTGCCCTGCTCGGCGGTCTTTTGATCTCGAGCCTTGCGGGCATTATCCCCGCCACCGCAGCGCCGGTGGAGAAGACGTCGCCGAACGGACAGGTCGTCGTGATCACGGTGAACGCCCGGCAGATTCTTGTCCACAGCGCCGCCAGAATGGAGCAGTTGGCCCTCGCAATGCGAAACCGCCCCAATGCCTCAGACGGCAACTACTACGCTCCGGATGTCATCCTCGTGAATGAGGTCTCGGCAGCGGATCTGGCAACGGTCAGAAACCACATGAACAGCCTCTTTTCGAGCAACTTCAAGACATTTGGGGCGACCTCGGATGCTGTGAAGACGAAGTTCTTGGTCAACTCCACGACGATGTCTACGACTTCCTCCCGGACGTGGGTCGACGACTGCATCTCCGATGTCAAATACCAACTCATCAACGTCAAAGAGACATCCAGCCGCGTCTCTTTCACCGTTGGAGGCGTTCACTTCCGAGCGGATTACACCGGTTCGGGCGGCAGCGTTTGCAAGAACCTGAACGCAAAGAAGGCTCGCAAGCAATTGGGGAGTCAGGGTACGAAAGGCTCCGTTATCGGTGACTTCAACAAGCGGGCGATGGTTACCGAAAGGGAGTGCGACCCCAACGAGACATCGGCGGCGGAGAGTTGGTACAAGGACATGACTTCGTTTTCCTCTGTGGACAATCGTTCCTACATCGATGCGGTGAGGAGCTACAACCGCTCGCGTGGTCTCACCATGTACAACGAGTGGACCCATGAGCAGAAGGATCTGTCCACGCTTTGCAATGGGAAGACCGGATATCGCCGGAATCGCATCGATTACATATTCGTCAGCAACACTCTGCAGCCTCTCGAGGCGCACACCGATCACCCGGGATGGGCGAACGAGGCTCAGCCGGGAACCATTGGATGCACGCCGGCGCCCGAATGCAAGTACTCGGACCATCGCTTTGTGTGGGGCAGGATCAAGCTGATTTAGATCGTCGGCGCCGGCTCGTGCGGCTTACGCCCGCCGGGGCGTCACAAGCGGCTGCTCCATCCTGCGCAGCCGCTGACAAACGATCTCCAAGTAGCCCGGACGGGATTCGAACCCGTGATCTCCGCCTTGAGAGGGCGGCGTCCTCGGCCAACTAGACTACCGGGCCATGCCTCATGCGCTGGGGCGCCTGGATTCGAACCAGGACTAACGGAACCA
>JALZIO010000175.1 GCA_030860245.1 Actinomycetota bacterium
TTGCTGTGGGAAGTACGGGTGCAGCTCGATCTGGTTGACGGCGGGTGTGACGCCGGTGTCGTCGATTATGTCCTTGAGGTGTTGCTCGGTGAAGTTGCTGACGCCGATGGATCGCACCAGTCCGCGCTCACGCAGATCGACGAGAGCCCGCCAGGCCTCGACGTACTTGCCGACGCCGGGGTTGGGCCAGTGGATGAGACACAGGTCGAGGTAGTCAAGCTGGAGCCTTCGAAGGGAGTCCTCGACGGACTTCACCGCCATCGCCTGCTCGTGGTGACGGCCGGGAATCTTGGTGGTCACCTGGACGTCCTCGTGGGCAAGACCGGATCGGCGGAGGGCCTCGCCGACCTCTTCCTCGTTCTCGTAGTTGACGGCGCTGTCGATCAGCCGGTAGCCGACCTCGAGTGCGTTGAGCATCGCAGCGGTGCCGTCGTCGCCCCTCAGCGGATGCGTGCCGAAGCCGATCGCAGGCAGCGTGTTTCCGTCATTGAGCGTGTGGTGGGGGATATCAGTCGCCATGTCTCCAACGTAGGTCAGCACCCAAACGCGATGCCTCCGCGGTGACTGTGCGGTGCGGATATGTCGGCGGCAGCCGGTAAACCTCGTGCCGATGGCGAAGGAGAACGCAATGATGGAAAGTTCACAGGTCGATGTGGTCGAAGTGGTGCTGCAGCGACTCAGAGGCGTCAGTGCGAATAGCTCGAGACCAGCCGAGCATTGTGCGTAAGCCTTGGACCCGTGGCTACTCGGCGTCGGTTGCTTGGTCCATGACGTAAAGCTGTGGTGCGCCAGTGGATCCCAGTGTCGACCTCGCCGAAGGGCCGTCTTGCGCTTGTTGCCGTACGAGAGTTCGGGTCGCGACCGTTCGAGGACGTGACCGTGGCGGAGCTCGCCGCTGAAGCGGGGGTCACGACCGGGGCGCTGTACCACCACTTCGAAAGCAAGCTCGGGCTTTACCTGTTCGTACGACGCGATGTCGAGCGACGTCTGCTTGATCGGATGGAGGGCGCGGCCGGCGCTGCCCCAGGAGGTCTGAAGCCTTCAAGGTCGCGCTGTTGGTTGGCTTTGACTTCGCAGTGCGCTCCGACTTTCAGCGGTTGCTCGGTGAACCCCCCGCGGGGGCAGAGGACGACCCACTAGTAGATTTCCTCGCCGCGCAGGCAACCCCGCCCTCTCGCCCGGTTGGCCTCATTGTGGGCGCAGCGTGGCGGGTAGCTCTCCTTGCGGTGGCCGATGGCGCGCCGCCTGACCAGACGAGGAACGCTCTTCGCACTTTGGAGTTCCGTGGAGAGGATTCGTCGCCAGAAACGGCGGAGTGAGCATCTCCGCCCGGGAGGACCGGGCAGCAGTCGGTCCATGATGGTGTTCGGGCATCTGTGAGGGCCGGCGCGCGTGCTCGGGAACACACCCATGGGCTGTCAGGCTCTCCGCCCGGACACAGATTTGGTCGGTGTTGCTGTGACGGTGATCAGATCGTCGGGAACACCCCCGTCCCACTGAACCTGAAGTAGACAGAACCCACCCACCCCACAGACAGCAACCCGCTGGTCACCAGGGGGTTCGCCATGTCACAGAAGACGCAACTTCGGATTAGGGGAGGGGTGTGGGCTGCGGTCATTGATTCATCCGAGGCAGTACGCAAACAACTAGTGGACAGCCTGCGTATCAAGGGCGCGCGTGTTCCTTGCCGCGAACGGGGTGGGAGAGCCCCGCCTCGGCACGCTGCACGGCGAGAGTGCTTGCGAGCAGCGTGCTCGCAATGATCAGCAGCGAGTCCGCAGGAGGTTCCCCGAGTCCCGCACCGGTTCCCGGACCACGGTCGACTACCCCAGGAGGTCGCGCCTGGTCTGCCACTCGATGGCCGGGTCAGCGTCTTGCGCTGCCGGCGATTCTCTGATGCCGCTGCGGCTGAATCAGAGATAGACTCCCCGTCTATGGACATGCTGAAGGGCGAACAGATCGCCGCGGCCAACCTGACCGACTGGCGCAAGCTGGCCCAGGGACTGCATGCCCGCTAC
>JALZIO010000211.1 GCA_030860245.1 Actinomycetota bacterium
GCCAGGACGACCGTGAGCCCGCTGAAGAACACGGCGCGGCTGGCGGTCGCGCCCGTCGCCGCGATCGCGTCGAGCTTCTCCGCTCCGCGCTGCCGCTCTTCGCGATAGCGGGACACGATGAACAGCGAGTAGTCGATGCCCACCGCAAGCCCCATCATCGTGATCATGTTCGTCACAAAGAACGAGAAGTCGACTGCAATACCGACGAGAGCGACGAGCCCGATGGCGACCGCGATCGAGGCGACGCCCATGGCGATGGGAATCAAACCCGCGACCAGAGCTCCGAAAACGAGAACCAGAACGACGAGCGCGACTAGAACGCCGAAGGTCTCACCCTGAGCGAGGTCCTCCTCGGCGATATGTGAGAAGTCCTCCTCGATCGTGATCGGGCCGAACGCCTGCGCGTTCAGCCCCGTCTCGTCGGTGGTCTCGATCAATCCCTCGACCGTCGGGAGGTAGTCGGCGATGTTGCGCGTATCTTCGAAGGTCACCGGCATGAGCGTCGTCCGTTGATCCTCCGACACCATCGAGGGGTCCTCGGTGTCGAAGAATGTAACGGCCTCGCCGCCCTCGTCGATCGCGGCGCCCTGAACGGCGCGCACGGCTTGCTCGAAGGCGGGATCGTCGACCGTCGTGTCCTCGGAACTGAGGATGAGGATCTCGGTGATCCCCTCCTCGCCGAACCGCTCCTCGATCAACTCCTCGGCCTGCACCGCCTCGGGGGTGTTGGTGAAGTCGGCGCTCGTCGTCAGCGCGTCCGCCAGGTACTGGGACGAGATCCACCCGGCGACCGCAATCGCCACCACCCAGAGCCCGAGCGTGATCCACGGCCGCCGGGCGCTTGCCCGGGCGAGCCCTTCCGTCGAAAACATCTTCATAGCCTCCCCTGCCGCGTACGGCGTATATCTATGACGTATATGTACACCGTAGATAGAACGATGTACGGTGTACACTTGTCAACTGGTGGAAGATGAAAATCTCAGAAAAATCGAGGGGACGCGTGAGCAAACCGGACGTATCGGACACCCAACGAACCGCGCTCTCGCGCGATCGGATCGTCGAGCGGGCCATCGCCATCGCCGACGCGGAGGGGATTGGTGCCGTTTCGATGCGGCGCATCGCGAGCGATCTGGGCGCGACCCCCATGGCGCTGTACAACCACGTCGCCAACAAAGACGAGCTCATGAACGGCATCGCCGGTCAGCTCCTCAAGGAGATAGACACCTCTGCGTTGGATCCCGGCGACTGGGCGGCGGCGATCAAGATCGGCTTCACGGAGTTCCGCAGGGTCCTTCTGCGCCACCCGAATCTGCTCCCCGTGCTCCAGCGCAAGACGGAGATGTCACCCGACGCGCTGCGGCCGATCGAACTCGCCATGTCGATTCTTCAGGGCGCCGGTTTCACCCCCGGTGAGGCGCTGCAGGCTCACTGGACGTTGTCCGGCTTCGCCATGGGCCACGTGCTGTGGCAGTTGACGAACCCTCTCCTCGATAGCGAGGACGGAGAGTCGTCGCTCCAAGCGCTCGCCATGAGCCACCGGCGGAAGCTCAGAGACGACGAGTTCCCGTGCCTCATAGCGGCGCTACCGGCGATGGAGTCGTATGACATGGACGCCGCGTGGGAGTGGGGCATCGATACCATCATCGAGGGCTTGAAGGCCAAACTCGCCGATCGATGAGCCATCCCAAGCTCAATTGGGGCCAGGTAATGGTGTGGCGCGTGCAGCAGCATCGCCTCGACGAACGGGTACCGAAGAGAAGCGCGCTCGACGTTGTCGCCGAGATCGGCTGCCTCCACGCACAACTCATGTCGTCGGCCGAGCTGTCGCTATGGGCGCGCGTCGACAAACTCAAGCGCAACGATGTGGAGAAATGGCTATGGACGGACCGCCGGCTCGTCAAGTCCTGGGCCATGCGCGGAACACTGCACCTTCTGAAGAGCGACGAGTACCCGCTCTGGCAAGCGGGGCTGGGCACCTATGCTCACTACCTGAAGCCGGCGTGGTTCAAGGC
>JALZIO010000215.1 GCA_030860245.1 Actinomycetota bacterium
GCCGGAGCTTGACCTTGCCGCTCTCGACGACGACCTCGTAGGAGCGAAGGGTGACGTTCGGGAAGGCAAGGCATCTCCCGGTCGGGACGTGGTACTCGAGGCCGTGCCAGGGGCAGGCGACGATCTCACCGTCGTGCACCCATTCGAACTTCCAATCGTTTTCGCCTCTGGCGACCAGGGTGCCAAGCGGCGGCTTCCCCTCGCACAGCGGCCCCGTCTGGTGCGGGCAGACGTTGGGCAGACCGTAGAACTCGCCCCGGATGTTGAAGACCCCGATTTCGCGCCTGCCGACCCTCACTACCCTGTGGCTACCCTCCGGGAAGTCCGAGAGGTCGCCCACGACGTGTTCCTCACGCGCTTTTGCCGCCCCCAATGGTCGCTTCTCCTCCATCTGTCTCCTCTTCCTCGACCTCCGAACGATCAGGCCGTGCCCGCTTTCAGGGCGGGGATCACCTCCGTCGCGATCCGGTGAACAGTGTTCGTATGCTGGGGTCCCGGAAGCCCCGTGGTGAAGTCCGTGAAGCCGAGGGGGCGGTAGGAGTTGACGAAGGCGAGGAACGCCTCCTCCGACTCCAGCGCGCCTCCGCCCGTCCAGGTGGACCTGCGTATCTCGTGAGGGTCGCGACCGGCCTCCCGACTGTACCCTTCGAACGCCCGCGACCTCTCGGCCATGTTCTCCTTCAGGCCCTCGGTCGCCGCCTTCGGGATGACGGGAAACGTATCCCACATGTCCGCGTACCGGGCCGCCAGACGGAGCATCCTCGGCCTGTGGGCGGCGATCAGCAGCGGGATGCGCGGTCGCTGCACCGGCTTCGGCTCGAAAGGCGCATCATCGAGCCTGTAGTACCGGCCGTGGAAAGTTGTGCGTTCCTGACGCATGAGCAGGTCCATCATCCGCACCGCCTCTTCGAGCCGGTCGACGCGCTCCCGAGGCTTCGGGAAAGGCAGGCCGTACATCCGGTGTTCCGGCTCGTGCCATCCGGCGCCAACACCCAGGATGAGGCGCCCGCCGCTGATGTGATCCACGGTAACGGCCTCCTTCGCCAGCAGCGAGGGATGGCGGTAGGTGTTCCCCGTCACCAGTACACCCAGGCGAACGCGGGAGGTTGTGGCGGCGATCCCGGCCAAGAGCGTCCAGGCTTCCAGGCAGCTTTTTCCCAGGTCGCCGTCCGTGTCCACGAAGTGGTCCACGAGCCACGCGTAGTCGTAGCCGAGCTCGTCGGCCATCTGAAAGCCCTCCACGATGGAGCCCCAGTCTTTGCCGACCTGCCCCAGGAACAGGCCGAACCGCAGGTCGTCGGGCAACGCTATCCCCCCTCCGTATCCGGGTAGATCAGCACCTTGCCGGTCTCGCCGCTCCAGAACAGCCGGTAGGCTTCTTCGATCTCGTCGAGCGGCAGCCGGTGGGTGATCAGGCGCGAAGGAGCGAGTTTGCCATCAAGGATCAGCCGCTGGTTGGAAGCCCACTCGCCGGTGTCGAAGTACTCGCTGCCGAGCAGGGTCTTCTCCTGCTGGATGAGGTCGCGGCTGGTCCACACCTCCAGCGGCGCACTACTGTGGCCGACGGTCGCCATCCGGCCGCCCGGCGCGAGCAGCTCAAGTGCCTGCCGCTGCGCCAGAGGGTTGCCGGACGCTTCGATCACCACCGGGGGACCATCCGGTAGCAGGGAGCGCACGGTGTCGGTGGCCGCCTCCCCGCCCGCGACCGGCCTCGCCCCCAAACGCCGCGCGAAGTCGAGCCGGAACGGGGCCACGTCGACGGCGACCACCTCCGCCACACCGACGGCCCGGAGCGCCAATACGCAGCCCAGGCCCACGGGTCCCGCGCCCATCACGAGCGCGGACTCCGGCAGCTCCTCGACACACCCCAACCGCCGCAGGGCGTGCATGGCCGTACCGGTTGCGTCGAGCAGCATCGCCGCATCGTCGAGGTCGAGGCGCGCATCCACGGGCAAGAAGCAGCGTTCGGGCACGGACACGAAATCTGCGAAGCCGCCGTCCCGATCAAAGCCGAGCATCGCCTCCTTGTCCAGGCACGCCCCCCGGCTGCCAGCCCTGCACCTGGCGCACCGGTCGCAGAACGCCACGAGGAAGACCGCGCCCGCTGTTCCGACCGGGGTCGTCGCGCCGGCGCCTGCCGCCACCACGGTACCCGCTATCTCGTGACCCGGGGTGACGGCGCTGCCCCGCTCCCAGGAGCCACGGTCGGAACCGCACAGAGCGCACGCGTGTACCCGCACGAGCAGCTCTCCCCGACCGGGGTCTGGCGTTGCCCCCTCCTCGACCGTAATGCGGCCGGCTCCGCGAAACACGGCCCGTTTCATGTACCACTCCCGATGATCGTCTCCACGATATCCCCGCCCGCGGCCACGTTCGACACACTAGCACTTTCTTGCGGACGCAGGGCTTCCCTCCTACAATCCGCCGTGTTTTACCCAAGGTTAAGGAGGAACGCCCGTGAAGATAGCGCTCCGTGACGGAATGACCCCTGGCGAGACGCTGCCTGAGCGGCTGGCGTGGCTGGAGCGCGTCGGGCTGGACGGCATCGAGCTTGAGGACAGGTCGCTGGACCTCTCCCCCGAGGAGCTGCGCGCGATCTTCGCGGACTCACCGGTCGCCGCCGCGAACGTGCCCGGTAGCGGCGCGCTGCTCGACCCGGATCCAAAGGAGCGCGCCGCGGCCAAGGAGCTGACGCTCCGGAGGCTGCACCTGGCAGGGATGCTCGACGCGGTCGGCGTGCTCGTCGTGCCGCAGTTCGGCCCGGCGCCGGGTCTACACGACCTCTCACCCTACAAGACCGCCGTCGAGCTGGAGCGAGAGTTGTTCGCCTTGCAGCTCGAGGAGCTCGCGCCCGCCGCCTCCCAGGCTGGCGCGCCGATCTTCCTGGAGCCGCTCAACCGCTACGAGCAACACCTCGTCAACCGCCTGGAGCAGGGCGTAGCCTTCGCCGAGCAGGCCGGGCCCGACGTCAGGATCATGGCCGACTTCTTCCACATGAACATAGAAGAAGCCAACATCGCCGCGAGCATCAAGGCGGCCGGCCCCCACATCGTCTACGTCCTCGTCGCCGACAGCAACCGCCTCCAGCCGGGACGAGGCCACCTCGACTTCCGCCCCGGCTTCTCCGCCCTCAAAGAGGTTGGCTACGACGGCTACCTCGGCATCGAGTGCCGCGTAGAAGGTCCCTCCTACGAGGAAGCTCTGTCCGAGTCCGCCGCGCTACTACGGGAGCTTTGGTCGGAGGCATAGCCTCTAAGGGAAGCTGATGCCCAGCTTGATCGAGCGCTCCGGGTGCTCGTCGATCTCGCGGTAAGCCTCGACGCTCTCGTCGAACGGCACCACAGGCGTCACGATGCCCTCCGTACGAAGGCGTCCGGACGTGAGCCAGCCCAGCGCAACCTCGACCAACCGCTCCAGCGTCCAGACCGGGGCGTCGCGCAGCGGCAGGCTCTCCACGCGGGCCGAGACCATTTGCAAGCGGTTGACGTGGAACTCTTCGCCGAGCCTCAGCCCGGCCGCGTCCTTGCCGTAGAACGACATGACGCAGACCGTCCCGCCGAACCGAGTGGCGCGGATGGCGTGGTGCAGTGCCTGCGCGCTCCCTGCCGCCTCGACCGCGACGTCCACTCCGCGCTGGCCGAACTGCGTGGGAATCTCCCAGTACCCGCCCGTCACGCGCGTCGGAGGCTCGACGGCGGAAGGTGCGAAACCGGAGATGCGCCGGATGGCCATTCCGGCGTCGCCACCGTCGGCGAGGGGGTCGAGCGCGACGTCCGCGCCCAGGGCCACCGCCACGCTCCGCCGCGGCTCGATGGGGTCGACGGCTATCACCTTCTCGGCACCGGCGATGCGGGC
Source organism: Actinomycetota bacterium (assembly GCA_030860245.1). Taxonomy (GTDB): domain Bacteria; phylum Actinomycetota; class CADDZG01; order CADDZG01; family WHSQ01; genus JACDDL01. The sequence continues at coordinate 3,856 of JALZIO010000215.1, forward strand.
CATCTGCACGGCCATCAGCCCGATCGCGCCGAGGCCGAACACAGCCACGTGGTCGCCCAGCCGGATCTGCGCGTCCCGCACCGCCAGCGCCATCACCGCAGGGTCCAGGCATACCGCCTCCTCCGGGTCCAGCCCTTCGGGCAAGGGATCGGCGGCGGTCTCGTCCACGGTGTGCGTCTCGCGGATCGGAAAGTGGCCGAACACCCGCTCCCCAACCCGGAAGCGGGTCACCTCGGGCCCGACCTCGGTGACGACGCCGACGGCCATGTTGCCCAGCGGGAAATTCCTTGGCACCTCTCCCTCAGGGCGCGGTATCATGCATCCCCACTCGGGGTCGTACGGGCGGTTCACCGCCGACTCGTTCCGGTAGCCCACCAGTTCCGTGCCGTGCTTCGGGGAGGCGAACTCCGTGCGGATGCGGATCTGCCGGAGGCGCAACTCCGGCTCCTCGTACTCCCGCAACACCGGCTTTCGCGGCTCGAGGGCTATAAGTTCGCGCGGCATCAGTGGGCCTCCTTGTCTCGATCGCGGCGGTCAGACCGCCTCCCGGCAGACGCCTGTGCTCGACAACTCTTGACTCGCCACGGGGCGGTCCGTATCCTAATATACAGGGTGTATGCTTATATGATAAGCAGGGATAGGTTGAAGTGGCATTGCTTGACCTGAGCAGGCAAGTACAGAGAGAGCATCTCTCGTACCAGGTAGCGCGGCGCATCGCCGGGCAACTCGCCACGCTGTCCCAGGGAACGGTCCTGCCGTCGCAGGGTGAGTTCGTGAGCCGTCTCGAGGTGAGCCGGCCAGTCGTGCGCGAAGCCTTCAAGTTGCTCGAGGCGTGGGGGTTCATCGCGATGCAGCAGGGACGTCCCGCGGTCGTCAGGGACGTGGATCACTCGCTGCTCAACCGTTTCTTCGACCTCTTCGCGTCCCGGAGGCGGGATTCCCTGACGCAACTGCTGGAGTTGCGCTCCATTATCGAGGCGGGGACCGTGCAGCTTGCCGCCCAGCGGGCCACGGCCGCGCAGCTCGAAGCGCTGCGCTCGACGCTCGGGCTGATGTCCGAACACCGTTACGACCCGATCGAATTTATCGACGCGGACACGTCTTTTCACGTCCTGCTGGCCGAGAGCAGCGGCAACGACATGGTAGCGACCGTCACCACGGCCCTGCGCGCGCAGCTACGCGAGGCCCAGATCATCACCCGCGCAGGGGCCAGCCGGCGGGAGGACGCCAGGCTGGAGGCGCTGGTCGCCCACGAGCGCATCTACGCGGCGGTCGAGGCCCGCGACGCCGCGGGGGCCGCGGAGGCGATGCGCGTGCATCTGCGCAGGACCATGAGCGACCTGCTGGCGGCCTATCCGGAACAGGACGACGATGGCGGCTCATCCGGGGAGGGACAAGGATGAAGAGGCAACGCAAGTTCAGTAGAGGAGGCTTCCTGCGCCTCTCCGCGATGACGGCCGGCGGCGCGGTCCTGGCGGGGTGCAACCTGGAGGGAGGCGGACCCCCCGGTGGAGAGAGGGGCGGTCGTGAGGGCGAGGACGTTGACTTCAGCAAGATCCAGGCGTCAGGCCAGAACCAGGAGTTGGAGAAGCTGGCGGAGGACTGGAAACCCTACGACGGGGAGCCGGTGGAGCTTTCCGTCTGGATGTATCCCCAGGACGAGGCGTCTTTGAACGCGTACAAGAAGGCGTTCGAGAAGCAGTACTCGAACATCAAGCTCAAGTACGTCGCCTACCCCGAGGACAACTACATAACCAAGGTCAACGTCGCGCTCCAGGCGCACAACCCGCCCGACGTGGCGGTGCTGGAGGAGAGGGCGTGGGCGAAGGCCGGCCTGGTGGCCGACCTCGCCCCGTTCTACGAGGCCTGGGGCATCTCCGTAGATGACTTCGCCCCTGGCGGTGTGGCGCGCTATACGCTCGAGGAGGGGCCGAGGCAGGGTATCTTCGGCGTGGGCGACTTCCTCGGCGCCAACTTCATCGTGTACAACAAGGATCTGTTCGACTGGGCGGGCGTGGATTATCCGCCCGCCGACCGGTCGCTGGAGTGGCCTGAGTACGCCGAGCTCGCCCGTGAGTTGGCGAGGCCAAGCTCCAACCCCAACGAGCGGGTGTACGGCGCGTCGGCGCCGGAGTGGGGGTTCGGCATCTGGGGGAGGTGGATCTTCGGACCCGAGGGCCGGCAGATATTGGGCAACCTCAACTCCCGGGAGGAGATCGAGGCGTGGAACCTCGGCGCCGCGCTCGTCCGCGACAAGATCGCGCCGAGCGGCCAGCTCATCGCGACGGTGACCGAGCCTGACCTGTTCACCCAGAAGCGCATCGCGATGACGTGGACGGACTTCACGTTCGCCAAAGACTACGAGGCCGCGGGCATCGACTTCGGCCTAGCGCCGTGGCAGGTGATCGAGGGCTCAGAGTCGTTCGTGGACACCTGGAC
>JALZIO010000235.1 GCA_030860245.1 Actinomycetota bacterium
CTGATCCATCTCGTCGGCTGTAAGGGCAACGTCGCCGGACTCGATGCGCGACACGCGTGCTGGGCTGACAGTGATTTTCTTGGCAAGCTCTGCTTGCGTCAGCTTCGCCTTGTCACGAAGTCCGGTAAGATACCTACCTACGACAATACCGTTCGGTTCGCTTGACGTGTCCAACATGCGTTCTCCAAAAAGTACCCCTGCTTCCGATTTGATTCATGACACGCTGAGAGTTTAAGTGATTGCATTCAAAAAATCTAGCCCGTATTTGTGAATGCAGTCTCACCGGGGGGAGTGAATCACATTTAACTCATCTCGGTCGCGCAACTTAACGAATCCCAGCCTTGCGGCATTTTTGCTCGCGCGGTTGTTTCCGCGCGTAGGAGGCGAGGGTTCGCTCGGGCGCATAACGCCACCGGTGCCTCCTCCTGTACCGTTGCCTCCGTTGTGCTAGAATCCCAACCCGTTGGCTCGTCGGAGCTTCGGCGAGATGGAGGGAAACCGATAACCGCCTCCCAGTCCGGAACCGAGGCGACAGATGCTGAGAAAGCACGCAGGCCATGTCCACCCCGTACCACGCACGGTACTTCGCCCATGAACTGACCCGGCAGCGAGAGCCGCAGGGGGTGGGTTCTCTTTCGATGGCGTTGTTCGACGCCTGCGTGGACCTGAACCCCCACCAGATCGACGCCGCCGCCTTCGCCCTCCGCAGCCCGATCTCCAAGGGCGTCCTGCTCGCCGATGAGGTCGGCCTCGGGAAGACCATCGAGGCCGGGCTGGTCCTGTGCCAGTACTGGGCCGAGCGGAAGCGTCGGCTTCTGGTGATCTGCCCGGCCAGCCTCCGCAAGCAGTGGGGCCTCGAACTCCAAGAGAAGTTCAACCTCCCGACCCTCATCTTGGACGCCCAGACCCACCGGCAGCAGCAGGCTGCTGGCAACCCCCAGCCCTTCCTGACCGACCGGGTGGTCATCACGTCGTTCAACTTCGCCAGCAAGATGAAGGGGGAGATCAGGGCGGTGCCGTTCGACCTCGCCGTGATCGACGAGGCCCACAAGCTCCGCAACGCCTACCGGCCGAGCAACAAGATCGGGCAGGACATCAAGTGGGCGGTCGAGGAGCGGAAGAAGGTGCTCCTGACGGCCACGCCCCTTCAGAACTCCCTGCTCGAACTCTACGGCCTCTCCACCGTGCTCGACGAGTTCATCTTCGGGGACGCCAACTCGTTCCGCGCCCAGTACGCGAACACGTCGGGTGACCTCAAGGCCCTCCGGGAGCGCCTCGGCCACTTCTGCCAGCGCACGCTCCGGCGGCAGGTCGTCGAGTACATCCAGTACACGCAGCGCCGCCCCCTGACCTTCAAGTTTTGCCCGACCGACGACGAGCAGAAACTGTACGAGGCCGTCTCCCAGTACCTCATGCGAGAGAACACCTTTGCCCTCCCCAAGCGGCAGCGCCACCTGACTGCGCTGATCATGCGGAAGCTGCTGGCGTCGTCCTCCTACGCCGTCGCCAACACGTTGGAGACGATGCGCACGCGGCTGTCGCAGCTTCGGGACGGCCTCCCGGTCCCTGAGCATCTGGCCGAGGAACTCGTCGGGGACGAAGAGATCGAAGAAGACCTGCTGGACGAGATTCTCGAAGACACACAGGCCGAGGCGGACGAGCCGGTCGCCGAGCAGCCGAACCGGAAGCTGCTGGAAGCCGAGATCGATGAGTTGTCCCGGTTCTCGCAGTGGGCACGCAGCATCGGCATCGACACGAAGAGCCGGTCACTGCTCAAGGCTCTGGACGTGGGCTTCGCCGAGATCGGGAAGATGGGGGCAAATCGCAAGGCGCTCGTGTTCACCGAGTCTCGGCGGACGCAGGAGTACCTGAAGAACTTCCTTGAAGCCAACGGCTATGCTGGGCAGATCGTCCTGTTCAACGGCACGAACGCCGACCCCGAGTCCCGCGCAATCATCGACCGGTGGGTGAGCGCCAACGCCGCCACCGGGCGAGTGACCGGTTCGCGGTCCATTGATAGCCGAACCGCCCTGATCGAGCACTTCCGCGACAGCGGCACCGTCATGATCGCCACCGAGGCGGCGTCCGAGGGCGTGAACTTGCAGTTCTGCTCCTTGGTCATGAACTACGACCTGCCGTGGAACCCCCAGCGGATCGAGCAACGCATCGGCCGCTGTCACCGGTACGGCCAGAAGCACGACGTGGTGGTGATCAACTTCTTGAACGAGCGGAACGAAGCCGACCGGCGCGTCCACGAGCTTCTGGCCGAGAAATTCAGTCTGTTCAACGGCGTCTTCGGGGCCTCAGACGAGGTGTTGGGCACCATCGAGTCAGGGGTGGACTTCGAGCGGCGCATCCTCGCTATCTACCAGCAGTGCCGGACCTCCGAGGAGATCGCGACCGCGTTCCAGACGCTTCAGCAGGAGATGGAGGAGTCCATCAAGAACCGGCTCGACGACACCCGGAAGGTGCTCATCGAGCAGTTCGACGAGGACGTTCACTCCCGCCTGAAGGGTCGGCTGAACGACGCCGAGGTAACCCTCGACCGGATCGGCAAGCAGTTCTGGACGCTCACGCGGTTCATCCTCTCCGACCGTGCGTCGTTCGACGACCTCGCCCTCGCGTTCGACCTACAGCGCCCTCCCAAGGACGCCTTCCGGGAGGGCCGCTACCACCTGATCTCGAAGACCCAGCAGAACACGCCGGGCGACTTCCTCTACCGCCTGTCCCACCCGCTCGGCGAGTGGGTCATCGACGCCGGGAAGACCTGCCCGGCACCGCTGGCCAGCGTGACGTTCGACCTGAGCCACCACCCGACGAAGCTCTCGATGGTCGAGGCCATCAAGGGCCAGTCCGGCTGGCTGACCCTTCAGCACCTGACCATCGATTCCTTCGACCGGGAAGAGTACCTTCTGTTCTCGGCGACCAACGACGCGGGGAAGTCGCTCGATCAGGAGACCTGCGAACGGCTGTTCCACTGCCGGGCCACGGTCTCTCCCACCGCCGATCCGCCGCCGCCCATCCACGACCGGTTGCAGAAGGAGGCCGAACGGCACGCCCACGCCGCCGTGGGCACGTCGTTGGAGTCGAACAACCAACTCTTCGCCGAGGAGCGCACTTCGACGGAGCGCACAACAGACCACGTTGCTCGGTGCCGACTCCGAGGTGCGGGAGCAGTACATGCTCTCCTACATGCTGGAGTTCGAGAGCCGTGGCAGTCAGTCATTGCTGAACGTGGGAGGGTTCCGAAATCCTGACCAGTACAAACTCCGCGTGGAACGGGACGGCGAGACGCAGGCCGTGCGTATCGATCTTGTAGAGACGTTTAACTGGCTGCTCGGCCTGACCGTCAAGCACATCGACCTGATCCGGGGCGTTCGGGTGGTTGATGGAACGGGTCCGCAAGGGGAGCGGGTGCTCGTCCTGTGGCGGGACGTGGACGAGTTGGATAGCGGAAAGCTCGACAAGTGGTTCGACAAACAGGGGTACAGCACGCTCGACATGGAGTACGCCGTGATCTACGTCAACGGCGACAACAACCTTGAGAACCTACGGCGTGCTGACCAGACGTGGAAGGTGCGGTTGATCGAGGAAGAGTTCCAGCGGCTGATGTTCGACGTGCAGGACGTGTGAGAGGGAAGGCATGGCCAAGCGAAGAACATCCCGATCCAGCGGCGACACCCTCTACCCTGAGCAGGTGCCGCTGAAGTTTGACCAGCGACTGGTCCTGCTTCAGTGGATGCTTTGGCTCTTCGACAAGACGACGATTCAGCAGATCGCCGACCCCCTCAAGTCCCCGGACCTTGAAGGGCTAAACGAGGACAACACGCACAAGTACCTCCCGGCCATCAAGGCGCTTTGGGAGTTCAAGCAGTTCCCCGGTGACACACTGCTCGGTTACGACCAGAACATCGTGAAGCACACACTGCGGCTGAACGAGCACCGCGACGAGTCGATCCGGTGGAAGTACTTCCAATGGCTGTCGCTGCTGTTCACCGAGGTGTACCTCGACCGGTTCTTCAACGACCCGGTGAAGCTACTGGCCGAACTGAACGCTTTCGTAGAGCAGTTCAACAAGGGCAAGTTGGAGAACGATCAAATCCCGCCCTACGAGGAGGGCGACCTCCGTAAGCTGGCGTTCTGGAATGCTACCGGTAGCGGCAAGACGCTCCTGATG
>JALZIO010000263.1 GCA_030860245.1 Actinomycetota bacterium
GCCGACAAGCGCGATGTGGAGCTGCGACCGGGGTGTCGTACTGGCGAGATGTTGGTGCACTTGTACGAGAAGCTTGTCGAGCACACATTGATGACACCCACCTTTGTCCGGGATTATCCTGAGGCCACGAAGCCACTCGCCAAGGCGCACCGCTCCGAGGCCGGCCTGGTAGAAGCGTTCGACCTGGTCATCAACGGGGTGGAGCTGGCGCCGGCATATTCTGAGATGAACGACCCGGTGGTCCAGCGGGAGCGGCTTACCGAGCAGTCCCGGCTTGTCGCGCAGGGCAACCTGGAGGCGATGGACCTTGATGAAGACTTCCTGCGAGCGCTGGAGTTCGGCCTGCCGCCCGCCGGCGGAATGGGCATGGGAATCGACCGTTTGGTGATGTTGCTCACCGGCGTTGCAATTCGGGAGTCAATTCTTTTTCCGCTGTTACGGCCGCAATGATCTGCTGAGTCTTCCGTCTCGGGTCGCGGAGTCGCCTTAAGGCTGTTAGCGTGGGAGCGCAGACATCGCCTGGAAAGGAACAAGCCGTGGCTCAGCGTGTGAATATTGTGCTTGAAGACGACTTAGACGGCAGCAGCGCCGACGAATCGGTCACTTTCGGTCTTGATGGTGTGACTTACGAGATCGACTTGTCCGCCAAGAACGCAGCGAAGCTACGGGACACGCTGGCTCAGTACGTCGGCGCGGCCCGAAAGGTTCCTGGCCGGGCCTCGCGTCGCGGATCTCGACGCGGCTCTGGACCTAGTGCCTCCGACGTCCGGAACTGGGCGAGGGCCAACGGCTACGACGTCTCTGACCGAGGTCGCGTCGCCGCTGAGATACGGGCCGCCTACGAAGCCGCCAACTAGCCTTTGGCGCCTGGGACTGCGCACCTGAGTCGTTCGCCGCGGGCGTAATCCTGGCCGCCGTTGCTGGGAACATCGCCAAGAGCCGGCCGGTTGTGCATTCTCACAGCCTGGCCCATGCCACGCGAGTCATCGCCGACTCCGACTAGCATGGGGGGAGCGCACAACCAAGGAGCCCTGAGTCGTATGTTCGAGAGGTTTACCGACCGCGCACGCCGCGTCGTCGTCCTGGCCCAAGAAGAGGCCCGGATGCTCAGCCACAACTACATCGGAACTGAGCACATCCTCCTCGGTCTCATCCACGAGGGTGAGGGCGTCGCCGCCAAGGCGCTGGAGAGCCTGAACATCTCCCTCGAGGCGGTGCGGGCGCAGGTGGAGGAGATCATCGGCCAGGGGCAGCAGACGCCTAGCGGCCACATTCCCTTCACCCCCCGGGCCAAGAAGGTACTGGAGCTGAGCCTGCGGGAGGCGCTGCAGCTGGGTCACAACTACATCGGCACCGAGCACATCCTGCTCGGCCTCATCCGCGAGGGTGAGGGGGTGGCTGCCCAGGTGCTGGTCAAGCTCGGCGCCGACCTCAACCGGGTCCGTCAGCAGGTCATCCAGCTTCTCAGTGGCTACCAGGGTAAGGAGACCGCGACCGCCGGGGCCGCCACCGAAGGCGCACCTTCCTCGTCGCTGGTCCTCGACCAGTTCGGCCGCAACCTCACCCAGGCGGCCCGGGAAGGCAAGCTCGACCCCGTGATCGGGCGGTCAACCGAGATCGAGCGGGTCATGCAGATCCTTTCCCGGCGCACGAAGAACAACCCGGTGCTGATCGGTGAGCCCGGCGTCGGCAAGACCACGGTCGTCGAGGGCCTTGCCCAAGACATCGTCAAGGGTGACGTTCCCGAGACACTGAAGGACAAGCAGATCTACACCCTCGATCTCGGAGCACTGGTCGCTGGCTCCCGCTACCGCGGTGACTTCGAGGAGCGCTTGAAGAAGGTGCTCAAGGAGATCAAGACGCGTGGCGACATCGTGCTCTTCATCGACGAGCTTCACACCCTGGTCGGGGCAGGGGCGGCTGAGGGCGCCATCGACGCCGCCAGCATCCTCAAGCCGATGCTGGCGCGTGGCGAGCTGCAGACCATCGGCGCCACGACGCTCGACGAGTACCGCAAGCACCTGGAGAAGGATGCCGCGCTCGAGCGGCGCTTCCAGCCGATCCAGGTCGCCGAGCCGACAATCGCCCACACGATCGAGATGCTCAAGGGCCTTCGGGACCGGTATGAAGCCCACCACCGGGTGACGATAACCGACGAGGCGCTGGTCGCTGCGGCGACGCTCGCCGACCGCTACATCTCCGATCGGTTCCTGCCCGACAAGGCCATCGACCTCATCGACGAGGCGGGCTCACGGCTGCGCATCCGGCGGATGACTGCCCCACCGGACCTGCGTGAGTTCGACGAGAAGATCGCCGGTGTGCGCCGCAAGAAGGAGAGCGCGATCGACGCCCAGGACTTCGAGCTGGCCGCCTCACTGCGCGACGAGGAGAAGAAGCTCATCATCGCCAAGACCGAGCGCGAGAAGCAGTGGAAGGCCGGCGACATGGATGTCGTGGCCGAGGTCGACGAAGAGTTGGTCGCCGAGGTTCTTGCCACCGCGACCGGGATTCCGATCATCAAGCTGACGGAGGAGGAGTCCGGCCGGCTGCTCAAGATGGAGGACGAACTGCACAAGCGCGTCATCGGCCAAGACGAGGCGATCAAGGCGCTGTCGCGGGCGATCCGTCGTACTCGCGCTGGCCTGAAGGACCCCAAGCGTCCCGGCGGGTCGTTCATCTTCGCCGGCCCGTCGGGCGTGGGTAAGACGTGGCTCTCCAAGACCCTGGCCGAGTTCCTCTTCGGTGACGAGGACGCCCTGATCCAGCTCGACATGAGCGAGTTCTCCGAGCGGCACACGATCTCGCGGCTGTTCGGTTCGCCTCCGGGTTACGTCGGGTACGAGGAAGGGGGGCAACTGAGCGAGGCAGTCCGGCGCAAACCGTATTCGGTGGTGCTTTTCGATGAAATCGAGAAGGCACACCAGGATGTCTTCAACGTGCTGCTGCAAGTGCTTGATGATGGACGGATCACGGACGGACAGGGAAGGACGGTCGATTTCAAGAATACTGTCATCATCATGACGTCGAATATCGGCTCGCAATTCATCACGGAAGAGTCTTCCAGCGAAGGACGCACGCGCCTCGTGCTGGAAGCGCTCCGGCAACATTTTCGCCCGGAATTCCTGAATCGTGTGGATGAGATCATCATCTTCGATCGACTGGACGAGGAAGACTTGAAGCAGATCGTGGAGATCCAGCTCAAGCGACTCGTTAGGCGTTTGGCCATTCAAAAAATCACCCTCGATCTCACCGACGAAGCGAAGGCTCTCATTGCGCGCGAGGGTCACGACCCTGTCTATGGCGCGAGGCCCTTAAAG
>JALZIO010000287.1 GCA_030860245.1 Actinomycetota bacterium
CCGCGGAGGCATAGACGGCCAGCGTCGAGGGGGCTTTGTTTTCCGCTTTGAGGGTCCGCCGGAAGGGCCCGACGAGGGATCTGAGCACGGTCACGCTGTTAGGTTAAATGCTCTGTCAACCTTGTACTAGCTACTTGACCGGCACCCCGGAGGGGGTATAGCCTCACTTTATGCCGGTTGACCAGGGAGGGAGCACTTACTGGTGGGGCGTACTGGGATTGAACCAGTGACCTCTTGCTTGTCGAGCAAGCGCTCTCCCGCTGAGCTAACGCCCCTTCGGCGAGCCATGAGTCTACCCGGCGAGCGGCCTGGGAATTGAGCCTCTCAGCCCCCACTCGGCGAGATTGGCTGGAGGCGGCGAGCGGAATCGAACCGCTGTGCGGGGCTTTGCAGGCCCCTGCCTAAACCACTCGGCCACGCCGCCGTGACTCCCTCACGCGGCAGGATAACCGGCCCGGGCCCCACCGTTCATTGCACTGGAGAGCCCGGAAACCGGGCCTCCCGGTGCTTTGGAGCTTCGGTCGGAGTCATCACCTTCACCGCGGTTGCGGTTACCGCCGTCCAAAAACCCCCCAGCGCGAGCCCCCCGAGGATGTCGGTGGGCCAATGAACCCCCAGGTAAACGCGGCTGAAGGCAATCAATCCAGCAAGACCGGCGGCGACGGTCCAGATCGTCACGCTGGGCCGCCAGCTTCGATGGCGGGTGAGCAGGTAGGCCATCGCCGCGCAGGTTGCGGCGGCGGTGGTCGCGTGCCCGCTGGGGAAGCTGCTTCCCGCTGCCTCTACCAGGGGGCGAAGGTCCGGACGGGGGCGGTCCACCAGTCTTTTCACCACATCATCCAGCACCAGGGCACCCACCACCGTGGTCGCAAGGAAGATGACCCAACGCCTCTGCCCGGTGCGCCGGTAGACAATCAGGGCCGCAACACCGAATACGAAGCTCACGAACGGGGCGCCGCCGAGCGCCGTGATCACCACCATTACGGTGTTCAGAACCGGCTCCCGGTGCAACACCACCCAGTTCGAAACCGGCCGGTCGATGACGACCGCATCCTCGTTGTCCAACACGTTGTCGAGCAACTCGCCGAAGAGAACCGCACCGGCGATCGCCAAGACGAATCCTAAGGTCAGGTACAAACCGAAACGCTCGGTGGGGTCCAAACGTCGTGCCAACCAGTCGATCTGAGGCTGTCGCCGAGTGACGAACCGCGTAACCGCTGGTCGTCTGAGAACGGCTGCTCGCCATCCTCGAAGGACTTCCAGATGCCCCTGAAGCCAGCGGGCTACAACCGTCAGTCCCACTCCCACGACCAGAAGCCCCGCCAAGATGAGGCTCGCCTGTCCCGCGAAGCGCTCGACCACATGCCAGCTTCCACCCGCAGCAACCCCTAGCAAGATGAAAGCCGTCACCCATACGACTGCTCCTGTCACGCTGTAGAGGACAAACGACCTGTAAGGCACTCCGGCCGAGCCTGCGATTGCAGGCATCAAGGCCCGGAGCACACCGATGAAGCGCCCAATCAGAACCGCGCGCGCCCCTCTTGCCCTCAGATAGGCGTGCGCTCGTTCCCAGCGATCGGGGCCTACCCGCCGGCCAAGCCGCCCTCGCATCAAGCGAGGTCCGAGAAACCTGCCGATGGCATAGCCCCCGGAGTCTCCAGCAATTGCCCCTGCACAACCAACCACGAGCATCAGGGGCAGCGAGGCGCGTCCTTGGTACACGAGCACTCCCGCGAGAAGCATGGTTGCCTCGCCGGGAAGAACAAGTCCGATGAACGCCGCCGATTCGGCCGCGGCGATGGTCGCGATGAGCACGTAAGCCCAGGGTTGAGCGAGGTTCAGCAGAGCGTCCATGTGGCGTGACGCTAGCTGTTCGGGAGGGCTATCGAAGGCGCGGTGCGGTGACGGATACGTCCCACGGGATGGTCATCCCTGCTTCCTCGAGATCGCCCTGGCGAGCTGTTTCTTGTTCATCCTCGAGGTTCCCGAGATGCCCAGCTTCTTGGCGCGGTCGATTAGCTCGTCGCGTGTGTTGCCCTTGAGGTCGACGCCCCCGAAGGTCCCGCCTTCGTCTTGGGCCGACTCTGGAGCGCTCTTGGCCGCCTGGGGGTCAGACGGGCCCTTGGCCTCCTTGGGCTCCCAGTGATCATCCATCTTCTCGAAGCTGTGCTTGAGCGCCGAATAAGCGGTTCGATGGGCCCGCTCGCCGTCACCGTACGTTTCGACCGCACCGTCATGTGCTTTGGCCCAGGTTCGCTGAGCCTTGGAGGGTGAACGCTTGATCGTCCCGGGCATCTCCTGCCAGGTGCCGTCGTCGACGTCTTTGGGTGGCTCGTCCGGAGGCATCCTTGCGACCCCTGACTACTTCTCGACGTTAGCTTGCTCGTCGGCCGATTCGCTCGATTCCTCCGGGGACGAACCCCTGGGATCGGAATCACCCGGATCGGATTGCTTCCCCCCGCTCTCGGGGCTTCCGCCGCCCGGTCTGTCGTATCCGGAACCGCCGTCCCCACCCGAGGACTCCGCTCCCCCGGGACCATCCGAGGGTGCCTTCTTGGGATCCTGTTCGTCGGTCATGTGTCCTCCTTCTCCGTTGCGGGTCGCCACCGACATCAGAGACCGGATCTTCTGCCCATCCCGGTAAGTATCTCGCGCACCCGCCCCCGCCCGCTCGTCGCGGGATCAAGAGGGGGAGTGGGCGTCCCCGCCTCCATCCGCATCCCCTCGAGCAGCTCCAGCAGCGCCTCGGAAGATGAGAAGCGCGGTCTCCAACTCAGCTCGTCGTGAGCGCGCGAAGCGTCCATGATCGGCACTTTCAGGCCCATGTCGAGCCATCCCGGCGGAGTAGGCTGCAGGTACATCAGCCAGGTTGCGTGGACGATTCTGCGAAGCAACCAGGACGATACCCTCACGGGCCTCGCGTGCAAGATCCGCCCAAGCTCCTGAGGGTCCAGCACCGGCTCGGCTGCAAGGTTGAAAGCTCCCCGGACGTCCTGGGTGATGGCCCGCCTGTAAGCGTCGGCAACGTCGGAGGTGTGCAACGCCTGAAACCGAAGGCCGTCGACATCAGGCACAAAAGGGATCAGCTCCCGGCGCAGCAATGAAACGGGGACTAAGGGCCCGGCGAAAAGCCGCCGCTGCTCAGTCGCAGAAGCCCTCTTGAAGAGGAGGCCGGGCCTGAGGCGGACCACCCTGATGTCGGTGCGCTGTGCTTCGAAGGCATCCAGGGACCGTTCGACCTCGGCCTTGTGCCGCGAGTAGAAGGAGGTTGGCACCCCCATCACCGGCCAACCCTCATCCACCGGGCGGTCCTTCGGTCCCGGTGAATATGCCCCGACGGAGGACCCGTACACGATGGCGGACACACCTGCTCGTGCAGCGGCTTCAAACACCCGTCTCGAGCCTGCGACGTTGGTGCGCCAGAGGAGGTCTGTCCGCCGCGAAGGTTGGATCACCCAAGCCAAATGCACCACGGCATCGACGCCGTCGAAGTGGCGTGCAAGGTCATCCGTGGAAACGTTCGCCACTGCCCACTTCGTCTTGGGTGGCTTCCACTTCGGAGCGCGCCGAGCAAGTCCCACTATGGAGGTCACTGCATCCTCATCCCCGAGGGCCCTCACCAGGCTTGTGCCCACATTCCCGGTAGCTCCCGTGATCAGGACTCTCATGGAGGGTTCTTTTCCCCATTTGCGGCGCCGGACACCTCCAGCGCAAGAGCCTTCCGCTAAAGCCCTCGCCGGAAGGTGCCGATAAACCTTGTCGGCCGGCCGCCCCCAGTCGCTACCTGCCGTTGGGTCGGGGGCTCATGTGGCCGGGAGCAAGGACAAAAGGAGGGGGATGAAAAGTGAGCGGCCGAGATGGAACCGGCGAGGGGTTCGACTTCTTGAGGTGGACGTTCGGCGCGGGCCTCGCAGCAATCGCGTTGCTGGGGCTACTGATCCTCGTTGGGCTGATTGCGGTGGTCGTGCAGCCTCCGGAGTGGATGCAGTTCGCTCTGGGGGTGATGCTGGCGGTTGGCTCCGCATCGTTCGCGGGTCTGGTGGCGCAAGCCCTCCGCCCGAAGGATCGGGTAGAGGGCGGTTCCCCTTACCTGGCTCGGGAGCAGTCCGGCGACGACCGCCAACGCAAACGGCGGACCGCCTGAGCGATCCGCCGTCGGTTGCTTCTCTGCGGCCGATCGACCGCGGAGCTTGACTTGTCTATCTGGTGGTCTCGGTTGAGCTCGTGGTCTTGCCGTCTTCGTCAACGTCGATGCGCTCCTTGCGGACATCAGCCTCGACGGTCTCTTCGCCCGTCACGCTCTCCTTGCTGATGCGGAGCTCCTCTTTGACAACAGGACGCTTCTCGACAACGGCCTCTTCCTCGACGATGGGGACGCTAATCTCGCCCTCGGAGAGCTCGGCTTCGGTGGAGGTCCCCTCGCTTACGGGGACTCGCTCGACGGAAACTTCCTCACGACGGGTGGGTACGGTGGTCTGAGCCTTTTCCGTGTCGACGTACTTGCGAACCCTCACCTGTCCGGCTTCGCGTTGCCGGGTGCCGGTGCGAAGCTCCTCCTCCGAGCGGGTGACCGTCTCCGAGGAATCGCTTGTGTCCGGCGTCCGCGCAGTGTCGGCGTCGGTACGGGTGTCGGTCTCGTTGCTCTCGGTCTGGTTACCTTCGGGAAGCCCCGAGTCAGACCGGTTCTCACCGTACTCGATGCCGTAGAACGAGTAGAGCTCCGCCTCGGTCTCCTGGCTTATCTCGTCGCCATCGATGCTGGGCGCGCCGCCTACATGGTCCTTCGAGTAAGGGACGTAAATGCCGTCATCACGCATCTCTGCGGAGACAACCGGCACGAGAACCCTCTTGTTCGAGAAGAAGCCGGTCCCGATGCCGATCCATTCCGGCTTATCGGTGTCGATGTCGTGGAAAACCTCTTCGACCTTCCCGATCTGCTCACCGTCGTTCGAATAGACGGGATTACCCTGGGCATTCTGTAGCGCCTGAATGTCTACGGAGCTGGTCATGAAACCTCCTTAGTGTCTTTTGTACCGTTGATGTGCAAGGGGATAGCTTCCCCCCGGCCACGGGAGGTAAACATCGCAGCTCGATCTGATCGCATCGGATAGGAGCGCGCATACGCTGTGGCCATGGTCACAATTGGCGCGATGGGTGACGTTACTAGCGATGTAGTCGAGCGAGTCGCCTGGCAACGCGAACACATCGCGCTCGACCCGGGACTGCTCGTTTACGTGGAGACACGGCGCGCCGAGATGCTCACCGCGCTGCTCTCGGGAGCCCGCGTCTACGGTGTCAACACCGGCACAGGTTATCTCGCCGGCGCCGATGTCGGTGAAGCCCACCTACTCCACCATCAGCGCAACCTGCTGCTCGGTCGTGCGGTCGGGTCCCCTCCCTGGTTATCGGTCGAAGAGGCGAGAGCTGTGCTCGTCGCTCGTCTGACCGGCTTCCTCAGTGGTCACGCCGGCGTTACGCCGGAGCTGTGTTTGTTCCTGGCCCACCGCTTGAACGACGATTTCGTGCCTGCAATTCCGAGACACTCCGTCGGGTCGTCGGGCGAGGTCCTCCCTCTTGCTCACGCATTCCAAACCTTCATCGGGGCGGGACAAGTGCTGGCTCCGGACGGTTCGACGATGTCGGCAGAACAAGCCCTCGCAGAACGAAGTGTGGCGCCTTACGAACCTCAAGCGAAAGAAGGCATCGCGCTTCTTGCCGGTGCGCCGGCCGCGATCGCGCTGGCCCTCGGCGGCAGGCGCTCCGGACAGAGGCTGTGGGAGGCCGCATTGCTAATCGCAGCTGCATCCATCGATGCTCTGCAGGCTCCGCTCGATCCGTATCACCCCGCATTGGGCGAGCTCACCGATGACCCGCTCACAGTGAACGTTCTGGACCGCCTGTCTGTCCTTCTGCAGGGCTCCTCGAGGGCCACGACACTCAGCATCCAGGCGCCGGTCTCATACCGCGTGATTCCCCAGGTTCTCGTACACCTAGCACGAGCTCTGTCCCGGCTCGAGGCGGACGCGGCCCGTGCCCTGGCCTCGGTCGGTGACTCTCCCGTATTCACCGACGGACGCTTCCTCAGCAACGGCTCCTTCCACGCCATCGAGCTGGC
>JALZIO010000291.1 GCA_030860245.1 Actinomycetota bacterium
CCTCGAGGCGAGCCGGGGTCGGGATGCGGACGCCACCTGTCCCCTGCAAGGAGACCGCCGCACCCAGGGCACCGGCGCCGAGTGCGGCCAGCACAAGCGTTTGGGTAACCGGAGGCGGCGTCGGCGCACCCAGCTCGCCGGCACCCCGGCCCGACCTGTAGCCACTCGCAACTCCCTGGGAGTAGCCCGCATACGCGAGCAGGCATGCTGCCAGGAGCACCATCAACGCCAGAACGAGACGGATTGCCCGGCGCTGGCGCGCCGGGGCGACCGGGCCCCTATGGGCGCCTCCGCCCATGCTCCTCTTCATGCCCGCACGATACTTTAGCTCTCGGGGGACGCTGGGGCGAGCCCAGCTACCCCCCGAACCCCCCGCTCAGAGATGGAAAGACCCCGGGCATCGCCACCCGGGGTCTCAGGACCGATCCGAAGCTACTTCTTCCTCGCTCCGGATACGTAGCTCTTGAACGCCGAACCGGGCTTGAACCCAGGCACCTTGGCGGCCTTGACCTTGATCGCTTCACCCGTCTGCGGGTTGCGGGCGGTCCGGGCAGCGCGTTGGCGCCGGGAGAAGGTGCCGAAACCCGGGAGCGTGACCTTGTCGCCCTTCTTGACCTGGCGCTGAATGCGGTCGACTGTGGCGTCGACTACATCCTGGACACTCCTCTTGCTGTGCCCGGTGTCCTTGGCGACCGAGTCGATCAGCTCTTTTTTGTTCAACGCAGTACCCCCTTAAGAAAGGATGCCTCCCCGAGAAGGAGGTCTAACAGAGGAAGCCTATAGTCCGTCCTTTGCACGTTTGTGGCATTCGGCGAAATTTGTTGCCCTGTAAGGGTTTCGGGAGCACCGAGCGGCGCAGTCACCGCCGGTGTCGACGGTGAGCCGGCGAGGAGCATCTAAAACTAGTCCACCGGCTCGGCGGCTGCTTCGGCCGCGACGTCGATGCTCTGCAGGCCGATCAACGCCAGAAAACTCGTGTCGATGCGGCCCCTCAACCTGACGCGCATTCCCCCCGTGTCGGCTGCCACCGCAGCCTCGGCGGGGAGCCCCCGGCGCGCCAGCCAATCCAACGCGGCGCGGCGGGCGGCCAAGGGCTCGAGGATCACTTCCCGCCCCGCCGTTTCGTAGTAGGCGTCCACGTCCACCTCCCCCGCGCCGGCGAGCGCCGAGCCGTCCGCCGCATTCTGTAGCGACCTTCGGAACAGAAAGGCACGCGTTCCGTCCACCGCGACTCCCGCAACCGCGAACACGAGCATTGCGAGTCCGAGCACGAGAATAGACAGCTGCCCAGATTGGGAGGCCCAGGTCCGCCTCATCCGCGGCTCATATAAGGATCTATGCGGGCGACGTGGCGCGCGTTCACCCAAACTCGTGGCTCGGACACCGCCCCTACGAATGGCAGCTGCAACACCTCGACCGGGTATGCCACCTCGACCTCGATCACTCCACCGCGTACAAAGCCCGGTGCTCCGGTCCACCTGACTTCGGCGCTCCGGGCATCGATGCCATGATCTGAGAAAGCCACATGGACGGCAGCGTCGACCGCCAGGTTCGCCTTCGTGGCGCTGTCTGACCGGGCCGCCTCGAACCCCGCTTCGCGCGCCGCCGCGCTGGCGGCAAGCGCACCGCGTTGCAGGTCCGATAGAACGCCCAGCGCCGCCATCAACGGAACTATGAACACGACGGCGACGAGGAGGGTCTCAACCAAAGCCATTCCGGTCTCGTCGGTGGCGCGTCGAATGCTCGGCATCATCCTCGCCCTGGATCGGCGCTGCGCGACACAGTCGCCGCCGTCTCCACCGGGATCGGGACGGGTACCGGGCCCCAAGGCACGATAACTCCACTGACTTCCACGCGCACGAGTGAACGGTCGTCGAGGGTCTCGGTCGATACTCCGACATAAAGGTCGTCTACGAGTGCTCCCGTGCTCTGTTCGATCGAGCGAGTAGCGATTGCCACGGCATCCGATGGGCTTCGCCCAAGCTCGAGTGCCGCCCGAGCTCCTTCGTGAGCCGAGGACATCAGAACGTTCCTGCCGTAGAGCGCCCACACCACCTCGATTGCACCCAACACCAAAAACAGCATAAGAGCGATGGCGAAAACCGTTTCGAGCGGAGCGGACCCTCGCTCTGAAACGCTCAGCATCCCAAGCTGCCGCAGACGGTGTTGAGCGCCGTCTCTACGATTGCAACAAGCCTCCCACGTGCTACTCCCCAAATTGCCACAACCAACGCACTGGTCATCAGCACGATCAACACCCAACCGGGGACATCCCCCCGTTCGTCGTCTATCGCCGAAATCAACCACGCGTACACACGCAAACCCATTGTGAGCCTCCCTTTCACATCTAAGGCACCAGCAGATCCAGCGCCACCAATCCCGGATAGAGGGCAAAAGCAACCACCGTCGGCATGATGAGGAACACCACAGGTATCAACATGAGAACTTCGCGCCGTCCCCCGAGCTCGAGGAGCTGGCGGCGGCGCGCCTCCCGTCCATCGTCTGCCTGGGCGCGCAGCACCTCTGCCAATGGTGAGCCTCGTTCGATGCCCGTGATGAGAGCATCGATGAACCGGGCGATTCCGGCAGAGGGGAGGCGCTCCTTCATTGCCTCCAACGCATGCGTGACCGGCGCGCCCGCCCGTATGTCGGAGACCACTCTCTTGAACTCCGCCCCCATGCCGGTCCCCAGGACGTCCGCGACGCGTGCGAAGGCTGCGGGAACCGACTCTCCCGACAGGATGGAAAGCGTGACCAGGTCGATTGCGACCGGCAGTTCCTCCTGCAAGACGGCGCGGCGTTCCTCGATCTGCTTGCTCAACCACCAATCGCGGCCCAGCCAGCCGGACGAGAAAGCGATCGCCGTCATGACCGGCACGACGCCTGCCTCTATCGAGACGCCAACGTTGAGGCCGAGGGCGACGAGTATCCAGACCCCTGCAGAGGCAGTCACCCCCCAGATCAGCTGTTCGATCCGGAAGCTCCCTCCGTCGCGACCGTTGTCTGCAGCGACCAGACGCTGCTCGAGGTCCCTGTGAACCGCGGGAAGGAAACGACCAAACCGGAGCTCCACCCATCCCCGCAGTCCCACCCCGGCGTCGGATCGCGCCCTAAGCAATCTACTCGGGTGTCCGTGCAATCCGCTTACGTAGAACTCGACGCGTTGCTCTAGTCCCGGCTTGCGGAGCGCGGGCAAGCCCGAGACGAACAAAATCACTCCGACGGCAAGCATGAGAGCCAACGCGGCGCTCATGCGCCGAGCCGCCTTTCGATGCAGGTTCTCATGCGCCGAGCCGCCTTTCGGTGGGCAAACGCGCCGCTCGCAGCATGAGGGCGTACCCCAAGCCGGTGGCCGCCGCCCCCGATAGAATGACTACGACGCCTGAGGGTGAGTTGTAAGCCATCGCCGTTTCCGGCCGTGTTGACATCATCACGAGCACAAGCCATGGGGCAGCTGCGGCTACTCTCGCTGCGGTCACCGTCCACGACCAGCGCGCCTCGATCTCCTGGCGCACCTTCAGGTCCTCCCTTACGAAGTCTCCGAGCGCTCGCAGCACGCGCACGAGGTCCGTGCCTCCCACCTCATGAGCGAGCATCAGAGCCGTAACGACCCGGTCGGCGACCGGGTCGGCCATACCCGCAGCCAGACGGGTGAGCCCGGCTCGGAAGCTGCCCGAGGAACGGTAGGTTGATGTGAAAGCAGCGAATCCCGGCTGCAACTCCCGAGGACCCCTGGCCGCAAGCGCCACGCAACTCTCCGGAAGCGACACTCCGGCGCGGATGCCTGAAACAAGGATGGCGATGGCATCAGGCCATGCCTCCCTGAATCGGCGCAGCCGCCGTTTGCCATGCGCCCTTGCGGTTGCCATAGGAAGAGAGGCTGCGGCAGCGGAGATGACCACACTCTCTATAAACGAAGACGTGAGCGCGGCAACAACGATGTAAACGGCAAGTCCCAGGAGGAAGGAAGCTCCTATCAGGCGCATTCCCGTCATCGACCGCATCCCTGACTCCTGAGCCAGGCGGTCCAACCGGTGAAGCACCCGGAACTCATGCCGGCCTTCGGGCGCCGTCAAGCCGTCGAACAGAAGCAACAGCCCCAGGGCGCCCACCACCGTCATGAGCACTCTCACGCGAGCAGTTCCCGTAGATCAATGTTGGCGTCACGGAAGCGCTCCCCCGAGGGAGGCTGGTGGCCGGTCCACCGCAAGGCGCCGCCGCTGCGGCCAAATAGTGAGACGGTTTCGATGCGATCGCCCTCGACGCGCCCGGTAACCCCGAGAATGTGATTCGCCATCCGCCCCTTACCGTCGTTCGTCAAATGCACTATCAGATCGACTGATGCAGCCACCGTCGGGACGACGAATCCGTGACTCACGTTCTCCCCGGCGAGGAGAGGTAGCGTCGTCAGCTTGGTCAGCGCTTCATAGGCGCTGTTGGCATGGATCGAGGTCATGCCGGGGAACCCGGAGTTCAGGGCGACCAGGAGGTCAAGCGCCTCTTGGCCCCGTACCTCTCCGACGATTATCCGATCGGGCCTCATTCGAAGCGCCTCGCTGATCAGGCGCCGGAGGTCGATCGCACCGCGTCCCTCGAGATTTGCCTGCCGCGTCTGAAGCGAGACGACGTCGGGGAGACGAACCTGAAGCTCGAAGACCTCCTCGCACGTGACGACCCTCTGACGCCCGGGGATCGCCGTCGCGAGGCAGTTCAGCATGGTGGTCTTGCCGGTTTGAGTGCCGCCGCAAACCACGACGTTCAGCCCAACGATCACCGCAGCCTCGAGGAAGGCCGCGGGACGCTCGTCGACCGAGCCAAGCCGTACCAACTCACCGAGGTTGTGGGCGCGGAGTATGAACTTTCTGATGTTCACGGCCCAGTGCTTTCGGGTTATGTCGGGAATTGCGACGTGCAGGCGCGAACCATCTACAAGCGTGGCGTCGACGAATGGACTCGACAGATCGAGCCTGCGGCCGCTGTTTCGAAGCATTCGCTCGACGAGGTCCGCGACGTTCTGCTCGGAGAGGACAACGTTTGTAAGCACATGGCTCCCGGCGCGCGCGCAGAACACCTTACCCGGCCCGTTTATCCAGATCTCCTCTACCTCTGGATCGTCCATGAACGGCTGCAACGGCCCCAAACCGGCAACTCGGTCGAACACCGCCTTCTGCACTGCGCTTCGATCGGAGAATCGAGGAAGATTGCTAGACTCCGTACGGATTTCGTAATCGGCAAGCACCTCGTCGATGAGCTTCGACATTCCTGCTTGTCCCTCGCGGACCGGGTCGATGCCGCGTCGTCGAACAAGCTCGCGGACCTCCTGCTCGACGATCCCGACCGATCGATCCGTCATCTACAACGCCGTCCCCGCAAGCCTGGCCATCATCCCGGTGCTCGGTATCCTTGCGCCAAGCGAGGCGGCAAGGCTGCGAATCCCGGCGGTGACGTCCGATCCTCGCTTCGTCTCTCTTACGGGCACCCCCGCCTGCAGGGCGTGACCGAACTCCGATGGGAGATCGGGGATGTAAGCGATCGGACGCTTGCCGAGGTGCTTACGGAAGAGATCGCCAAGAGCACGCTGTTCAGTGGAACGTACGCGGTTTGCGATGATGACGACGTCGTCGTCGCGTCCGAGCTCCCGCAGTTGTTCGAACCCCCAGAGAAAATTCTTGACACCTATCGCATCGCCTCGGCAGACGGCAACAACGCGATCCGCTTCGCGCACCGCCACCCGCGCGATGCGATTCCTGCCTTCCCCAACGCCGAGGAAGGTGCTGTCGGCGGGTTCGAGGCAGAATCCGACATCACATACAGTGAAACGAAAGGAAGCGCGCGCCACGGTAAGCAACTGGCGCCAGCCGTAGTCCGACACCTCCGGCCACATCTCCGAACGCGGCAGCCCCGGGAGGAGCACCGGACCGGAGCGCCCCGCGCGCCTCAGGTCGAGCGCGAGACGCGCGACGTCTAGCTCCTCTTTGGCGGCCATCCGTGCGGCCCAGACGATGGTGGGCAGCTCTTCGATCACACCGAGGACCTGAAGACAGTCGCCACCGTAGGGATCTCCGTCGATCAGGAGTGTCTCGGGTTCCGAGCCGGCGAGCTCTGCGGCCAGCTCTACCGCCATGGTCGTCCGCCCCGGCGCGCCCTTGGGTCCCCACACTGCGACGACCTTGCCCTTGGGCTGGGTGGGTTGCGTTGACAGCAGGGGCGCCGGCGAAGCGCGCACGACATCGCGGCAGTACTCCACAATCGTTGCCGGAGAAGCATCCGAGGGCAGGATGGCCGCCCCCAACAGCTTAAGGCGCTCGGTCTCAAGAGAATCGTCGCTCAACCCGACGAGCCTTATCCCGCCTTCCGCCGCTTCGTGGGCGCTCTGTCGATCGAGCCACGGCGGCGCGCCGACGGACAGGATCGCATCGAGGCTTCCTCCCCTGATCGTGGCGAGCAACTCTATCCGGTCGACACAACGCAGCACCAGGTCGAGCTCCCGATGGGCCCCGAGTTGGGCTGCGAGCAGCGCTTCCGCCTCTGGATCACCCGCCAGCGTAACGATTCGCAGTGTCGTCATGGAAAGTCCCGAGCAGTCACGGTATCGACCCTCGTCCCGGCTGCCCCCTCCACGCGAACCACATCGAGATCGGCGCTCCGGATCGCAAAGGTCAGCTCGGCCGCCTGCTGAGGTGTCACCGCGACCGTGACACCGATGACCGACGCCTCCCCGGTAACGAGGCCGCCCGCCTCTACCGGGCTCACGATCTCCACCCCTTCGACCACTGCAACGGTGCGGGCCCGCACATCTCCGCTGTCGAAGGTGGCGAGTACGTCGACTCGGTCGCCGGATCTCAGATCGCCTCCGACGGCGTGCTCGGCCGTGATCGGAATCGTCATCGCCCGGCCGGCACCGACATATCGGCTCGTCGCCACCCAGCTAAGCGCGATCATCTCGCCTTCCGCCACCGGGCGAATCAAGGCAACTCCGTCGAGATCCCTTGACGCAAGCGCGTAGCGGGAAGTCAGCTCCGGTGGGAGCGCGACCTCGGCCCGGACGAAGTCGCCGGCGCTGAGCGCGTAATCGCTCGGAAGGTCGCGGGCCGCAACCAGGACGGGAACCGTAGCGCGCGCGTCTGCAATCAGCCTCTGCGCCCCGAGGAAGGCAATCGAGAAGAGCAGCAGCCCCAGAACGGTGCGCGCATTCAGCCAGCCTGGGACCGCGATCCGGCGCGCCTGCGCAACATCGATGCGATCACCTCCCCCCGGGGTATGTTGCCCAGAGCCCCTCAAACAGCAACAAACGTCGGCAAAGCCACGTAAAGATGGCCATACGTGCTAGCCTTGGCGCGTGAGCGAGCCCAGCTTCGGAACCTCCGAGGATCCCCGGCCGGTTGTCGAGCCTCGCCTGCTTACCCTCGATGACGTTGCGACCTATCTTGCAGTCAGCGTCCGCCAGGTCTACTCGCTGGTCCGCTCGAACGAGCTGCCCGGGATAAAGATCGGCGGTCGCGGCATCTGGCGAGTTGACCGTCGTGAGCTCGACGCTTATGTGGACCGGCTCCGGCGCGAAACCGAGGAGTGGGTGAACGCTCATCCGCTCAACACGCGCGAAGGAGTTTGACCGAGCGCATCGAACCATTGCCGACGACGAGGCTCTGCCCCGAGGCGTTGAGGATGAAGTGGTCCACCCCGGCCTTGGCGATTCGGCCCTCCCACTCCCCCTCGGAGGTCGAGATCCGAGCATAGGTGCCCAGCCGGGCCGCCCTGCGCATCAAGAGCAACAAGCTGTCGTCGGCAATCTCGGGCGCCGGTCCGCTCGAGCCGACGAGTATCACGGCGAACTCAATCGGCACGATCAGGTTGGGCGGGTTTCCGGCGGCTACGTAGTCCCTTCCCACGCGCCCGACCGGGAGGCTTGCACCTCCCGCTAACTTGAGCGCGGCGGCCTTGCCCCGGCGCAAAGTCTCGACCTGACCGAGGTCCTGCAGAAGGCTGAAGGCCAAGTCCCCAGCCGCCAGCTCTTCTTCTCGCTCCACCGCCGCCTCGAAGGTGGCGTTGAGGGACGAGAGCCATCTATCGATATGAGCGTCCGCCATCGCTGCTTCCCCACTAGCTTGTCCGAGCCGGATGATTACACGAGCTCATGCATCCGTCAACAGGCCGAATCTATTGACAGAGCCTCCACCCTTCCTGTAGGCATACGTAGGCAAACGCAAGTTACGGGGAAGCCCAATCGGAAACCAAAGGAGAAAGGCTCGAACATGGACGACGTCTTTGTTCCCCTGGAAGAAGGGCTGAGGCTGGTATTCGGTGGGGTCGCACTTGTTTGTCTCTTGCTCTGCCTGACCGGGGGAATGACGGGCGAGCCGGCCCCGGTCCTGCGTCGGGCCTTCCGGGGCGTGCAGGCACGCACCATCCCCCTTCTCGGCCTCACAGTCATGGTCGCCTCTCCTGCTCTGGCGAGGCCCCGGGGTCATCAGCCCCCGGTGGCCACCCAGCTCACACCCTCACCGCCTTGGTCCGGCTCGATCGGGTATCCCCCTCCTCGCCTGCTCGTCCGGACCGAGGCCCCCACCCGGGCGCACCCAGGGATCCACGGCCGTCCGCGTCACCCAGGGACTCGCGAGGATCGGTTGTTCATGAGGGCCGGGGCACCCGATGGGGGCGCAGGCCGGCGCGAGTCCATGCGCCGTCATCCTTCGGGCAAGGGCATCGCTTCGCCGGTGCCTTGTGGCAGTCCTTACACCGTTGCAAGCGGAGACGAGCTGTGGTCGATTGCAGCCCGCGCACTTGACACCACTGATCCGCGCCGCATTGCCCGTTACTGGCCGCGGATCCACCGCTCGAACAGATCGGTTATCGGGGCAGACCCAAGCCTTATCTACCCCGGACAGGTCCTCGAACTGCCGCCGGAATGCAGTCCGTAACCGGTCCCATGAAGTGGTCAGAATTCCTGCGGGCCGTCACCGCGACCGGTTTCGGGAGCGCGGCCCAAAGCCCTGAGGTGGCGGCCCCGCAGGATGCCTAGACCCGGTGGGCCACTGCTCGTAGTCTCACTGTTGTCTGCGGGTGCCGGGGCTTTCCTGTGGCTGTCCTTGTCCGCCGGGTCCGCGGGAGGGCCGGCGAACCCTCCTCCCCGCAACGGGACCCCCTCCGGGCGCCCTGCCTCTCCCGCTACCGCCCAAGAAACCGGGCCGGCGCAAATCGCAACGGAGCTGTA
>JALZIO010000319.1 GCA_030860245.1 Actinomycetota bacterium
TCCGGACCCTCCCTCGTTCGTAGAACGTGATAAGTGTGCTAGCCGCCCGGTTGCAGCACCCCATTCACCTTTAGCCTGTAGGGCGCGTACTGGACGGGTGAGATTGCTTCAGTGGGCTCGTCGTAAGTGACGATTGCCGCAACCGTTTCGGCCGTATCCCCGATTGCCCCGGTCAGTTCGGCGCCGCTGAGACTTCCGTCGAAACGGGGGCCCAGCGGTATATCGGCTATCCACGCCTCGTCACCTGCATCGGTGTAGGCGACAAGCTGCACGGTGAAACCACTTATGGGCTTGCGTCGCACTTCGCTCATCGAGCGCCACTCGGCCAGCGATTTCCCCTGTGAAATCGAGTTACGCCCGACCTTGACCTCGTCGATCCACCAACCGGGGAGGTCCACTGAGGGGTCGGTCACGTAGCGGAACGACAGGAGCACCCTGCTGCCGGCGTACTTGGCCAAGTTGAATCGCTCCGTTCTCCACCCCTTCGAGTTGCCGGTGAAGCCGGGCAGGTTCTGCTTGATGACGGAGATGGCGCCGGGGTCTGCAGTGTCGGTGGTGTCTTTGTTGCCAAGGCTCTTGTAGGTCTTCCCGTTGTCCGTCGAGACCTGAACGAAGCCGAAGTCCCACCCCTCCTCCGTCTTCCACTTGGTTCGGAAACTGAGCTCTGGGTTACCCTTCGGCACTCTCACGCGCTTGACAATGGCGCGGTCGAAGTTGGGCCCTGACCCTGAGTGCAGGGCGGGGTTGTCCTCGTGGTGCGGAGGCTTGCGATCGACCTTCCACTCGATCGGCAGAGACGGCAGGCTCGAGGTGCCGTTGAACTTCACCTGGGATATGGCGTCTGCAGCCAGAAAATGTCCCGCGTCGTCCCGAAGCCGGACGTAATCCGACCCGTTCGGCGGAGCACCATCCTTGGAATAAGCGTGCTTGGTGCTGAAGTTGATGCGAGCGGCCAGAGTGTCGGTTTGGTAGTCGGCCGTGTCGCCACCGTTGAGCGTCGCGCCTCCACCGAGGACCTCGTCCAGCGCCACCATGGCGGCCCACCTGTGGACGGTGTCGGCGGCCGAGACCCCGGCCGACCGGTTGGCCAGAAGCTTCCCGAGAGACTTGAGCCCGTTCGCGTCGTCGCGGTGCAGGTTGCGCATGAAGCCCGGCCCGTACTTATCCGCCAGGTACTCCATCATCGTGTATGCGGCCCCGTAGTCACAAAGGATCTCGTCGTCGCCCTGATCCTCCCAGGCGGTCAACGAATTCTCGGGACCTCCCCCACCCGGAATGGGGTTGGCTGCGGTCTCTCTCCCCAGGAAGCCCAGGAAGCATTGGACATGCGAGTCGAATTCCTGGTCGGTGATGGGCAAGCTCGGGTCGACGTAGTCGGTGATGGTTTGGGCGTAGTCGGATAGGCCCTCGTTGAGCCAGGCAGTTTCATCCGCATCTTCGTAGTACTCGAGGAGATGCTGGTACTCGTGAGCGAAGACACCTTCGTAAAGGAAGGCTCGGCCCGGTGCATTGGCGCATGGATCCCCAGGGTCGGGGTCGTTAGGCGGATTCGCGCCGGTGCGGTGGAGCCAGTCGAATGCGTCGATCGTCATTACGTTGCGGTCTACCAACTCGTTGAACAAGGAGTAGAAGAATCCGGCGATGTAGGTGAAGTTGTTCTCATTGTCCATGTCGTAAAAGTTGTCATCCCGGACGTTGTCAATGAGGACGACGATGCGGTCGCCCGGCCCCTGGTAGTAGTTCGCCGGCAGATCGACTTCGCCGGGGAGGATCGCGTTCGTCCCATCCCGGTCGGGCGGGATACTGAACGCCTGAGACTCTACGGGGAACATGTTCGAGTCGAATTCATCGATCAGATAGTTCACCTGGGCGTCGGTGATCCTCGTCCGCTCCCCGTTTCGACAGTCGTCCGGCTGGAAGTTGATGTTCTTGGAGACCTCGTCACGATCGTGGGCGACCCATACCTCGATCTTGTCTCCGACGCCGCGGAGACGGTAATTCTTCAGATAGATGGCGTCTTGAGCGTCATCCAGCGCCAGCCAGGCCCGGTCGTCACCCACGACTGGGGGGGCGCCGGCTCTGGCTGCGGTACGGCCCGGCGCGCGGCTTGCGACGCCGTGGGCGCCTTCCCTGAACGGAAGGGGCTTGCCCTTGTTGTAATCGGGGCCGACGTGTCGCGTGTCCTTCCCTGGGGGGCTATTGCCGGCCGGCGCAGCTCCGGCTCCGATGGAAGGAAGCATCATCGCGAGGAGGCCCAGGATCAAGGACACCGTGGCCAGTCGCTTCTTGCGCGTAGCTACCTGCTTCATTCTGAAGGGCCTCCCAGGGACGGTCGATTGACCCCGGAAATATAGCCTGAACCGTGCACCCTCCGCTACGGTTCGGGAACAGCCTGCTATTTCCGAGGACGCCCGGACGGGCCAAGAGGAGCGAGAGGATGAAGATCGTAGGTCTCGAGCAACTACTCACTAAGCAACAACAAAGTGGAGAGTCGTATCTCGAATGGCTGCGCGTGGACGCCATGAGCGCCGGCATCTACGTTCTGGAACCCGGGGAGAGGGACCTTCAGGAACCACACCATGAGGACGAGATCTATTTCGTGGTCGAAGGAGAAGGGAGCATCACGGTCGCCGGCGAGCGCTCCCCGGTCCGGGCGGGCTCGACGGTGTTCGTCCCGGCCGAGATTCCCCATCGCTTCCACTCGATTTCGCAACGGCTCACTCTGTTTGTCTTCTTTGCCCCTGCGGAGAGCGCGGGGGGAGGCTAGACCGTCCCCGAGTGACCCCTGTGGGTCATCCAGGGACGGCGGGGCGTGGATAGGTGGGTGCCTCACCGGGTGGACTAGGGTGGCGGCACACACGGTGTGGCCGGATCATGGTCTTCATCACAAGAGGGGGTTGTGGTTGAACGGCGAGCTAATGGCGGCCGAGATGGCCCAACAGCCCGAGGTGCTGGCCGGGTTGATCGAGCGACGCGCCGAGGTGGTCGGGGGACTGCGGGGGGCAGTCGCCACGGCGCCGGTCGGCATCGTGCTCGTAGCCCGAGGGTCTTCCGACCACGCAGCGATCTACGGACGGTACGTGCTCGAAGCTGCCACCGGTCTTCCGGTTGCGCTCGCGGCGCCGAGCCTGCATACGCTCTACGACGTCAAGCCGAGGTGCGAAGGCTTCCTCGCCATCGGTGTGAGTCAGTCCGGTCGCACCCCCGAGATCGTCACCGTGCTCGAGCGCCTGGTGGCCGGCGGTGCCCGGGCAGTAGCCGTGACCAACGAAACCGACAGCCCCCTCGCGAATGTAGCGGGGGAGGTGATCGCGCTCGATGCGGGGGAAGAGCGCGCCGTGCCTGCAACCAAGACCTTTACCGCACAGCTGGTCGCCTTTGCTTTTCTTGCCGAGGCTCTGGGCAACGTTGCCTGGGGCCCTGAGGATTGGAGTCGTCTTCCCGGCGCCGTAAGTCAGGTTCTCGAAGACCCGTCGTCCGCTGAAGCGGTTGCGGAGGCGATCGGCCACGCCGAGGGACTTGTTACCGTCGGGCGCGGCTACATGTACTGCGTTGCTCTGGAGGCAGCGTTGAAGCTCAAGGAAACCACCTCGTTGTTGTCCGAAGGCTACTCAGCGGCGGACCTGCGGCACGGGCCGTTCGCAGTTGTCGAGCGTGACTTTCCCGTGCTGTCTTTTTGTGCCGCCGGCCCGGCGGCGCGCGACATGCTCGAGCTCACACAGTGGTTGCGCCAGTCCCGGGGCGCCCACGTACTGCAGGTGTCGGAAGATCCCGGGGCGGATCTGCCACTCCCGCACATCGAGGCAGAGCCGTTGATGCCCGTAGCCGCCGTGGTGCGAGCCCAACAAGTCGCATATCGGCTCGCGTTGTACAGGGGAATGGATCCCGATGCGCCGGTAGGTCTGACCAAAGTAACGGCCACGGAGTGACCGAGCCCTGGAGGTGACATGCCGGATAAGGAAGTAACCATCACCGACGATGTCGCGCTGCACGCCCGTCCCGCTGCAGTTTTTAGCAAGAAGGCCGCCGGGTTCTCCTCCGAGATCAGCGTGTCGAAGGGCGATCGCTCGGCCAACGCGAAGTCCATCATGGCGGTGCTCAAGCTCGACGTGAAGAAGGGAGACGTCATTTCGATTGCCACGGACGGAGACGACGCAGACGAGGCGCTGGCCGAACTTGTGGAATTCGTAGAGGCTCAGTGAAAACCCTCCCCGGTGTTGCTGCTTCAGCGGGAGCGTCGGTTGCTCCGGCATGGCTATATGCAGCGGCTGCTTTCGACGTCCCCCAAGAGCAGGTCGAAGACCGCGGCGCTGAGGTCGAGAAGCTGCGGGGGGCCGTCGAAGCGGTAGGCCGGGCGCTTGAGGAGAAAGCGGGAAAGGCATCGGGAGAGCTTGCGGAAGTTCTCGATGCCCAAGCGATGATGGCACGCGATCCCGAACTAGCGGACTCCGCCGAGAGCGCAATCACCGATCAAGGAACGCCCGCAGGGAAGGCGATAATTGACGCAGGGGAGAGCTACGCAAGAGTACTCGCCGAGAGTGAAAGTGATTACATGGCGGCGCGCGCAGAAGACATCCGCGACGTTTGCAACCGGATCGCCAGGAGCGTCGTCGGCGCGCCGGAGACAAGCGTTGCCGACCTGTCGGGCCCGTCGATCATCGTTGCGTCCGAGCTGCCTCCGGCTGATGTCGCTTCACTCGACCCCCAACTGGTACGTGGAATAGCTACAGAGCAGGGCAGCCGCACCAGTCACACCGCGATCGTCGCCCGGGCGTTGCGCATCCCGGCAGTGGTTGCCGTCAAAGGACTTACGGTGGCCGCTTCGAAGATCGTTTCGATCGCCGTCGACGGCGATGAAGGCGAAGTCCACATCGAGCCGGACGACGACACCAAGGTGCGCCTCGAAGGAAAAGCGGCGGCCAGGGCGGAGCGACGGGAGGAGCTGAAGGGCAGGGCCCCCGAGGGTCTCGCCGCTACGAAGGACGGCCACCGCATCGAGGTCGGTGCAAACGTCGGCGCCGTCGCCGAGCTCGAGGCCGCTCTCGCCGAGGGGGCCGAGGGAGTCGGTTTGCTGCGCACCGAGCTTCTCTACATCGGCCATGCTAAGGCCCCCGATGAGGATGAGCAGATGGAAGTCTACGGGGCCATGGCTGAGCTTCTGGGGGACCGGCGGCTGGTGGTGCGCACGTTCGACTTCGGAGCGGACAAGCCCGTTCCCTTTCTCGAGGTCGACTCCGAGGAGAACCCTGCGCTGGGCGTCAGAGGCATCCGGCTGGCGCGGCTGCACCCCGATCTCATAACCACTCAGCTCCGGGCGATCGTGCGCACCGCCGAGAACGGGCGGCGCATCGGCGTCATGGCGCCCATGGTTGCCACGGCAGAGGAGGCGGACTGGTTCGTCGAGCAGGTGGACGCCGCCGGGGGCGGCG
>JALZIO010000329.1 GCA_030860245.1 Actinomycetota bacterium
CCCGGACCACACTGCTCCGAGACGCCTCTCCTCAGACCGCTCCGAGACGCCTCTCCTCAGACCACGCAGGCTTTAAGTGGTCCTGCGGAGACGTCGTCTCTCCGCAAGTGGAAAAGCAAAGGCAACCCCCGGACCACACTGCTCCGAGACGCCTCTCCTCAGACCGCTCCGAGACGCCTCTCCTAAGACCACGCAGGCTTTAAGTGGTCCTCCGGAGAGGCGTCTCTCCGCATCGGAAAAGCAATATCAACCTCGGACCACGCTGAAGCAAATGCAACTCCCCGCGCGGCTGGATGGGCGGGTTAGGGGCCTGGTTGGGGGAACTGCCTTTTCAGGAAGGTGTCCCAGGCTCCGTCGGGCATCACCTTCCGGGCGGTCATCAGGAGGCGCGCCGAGGGGGTGACGGGGTAGCGCGCCCGCGGGTGCTTGGCCTCGAGGGCATGGTCGATCACCCGGGCGACCGCGCCGGGTCCACCCCCCAGGCGCCGAAGCATCCCCTTGGCGTAAACCATCTGCGTCGCGACCGCGACGGCCGAGTTGAAGTTGTCGTAGGGGCCGTCCGATCCGGTTCCCGCGGGTACGCTCGAGGCGGCCGCCGACCCGAAGCCCGTCGTGATGATCCCCGGTTCGACCACGATCACGTCGACGCCGAAGCGGCGCACCTCGAAGCGGAGCGCGTCGCTGAGCGCCTCGATCGCATGCTTGCTGGCGTGATAGAGACCTCCGCCGGGGAACGTGAGCTTACCCCCCATCGAGGACAGATTCACGATCTTGCCCCAGCCGGCTCGGCGCATCCCGGGAAGAACCGCCTGGATCAGTCCCAGGGGGCCGAAGAAATTGGTCTCGAACTGCGTCCGGACCAGGTCCATGGGAACAGTTTCGACGGCCCCCGACTGGCTGTGGCCGGCGTTGTTGATCAGCGCCCCCACGGCGCCCGCGGCCTCCTCGACCGCAGCCACAGCCTCCCGGATCGATTTGGGGTCGGTTACATCCAGCTTCAAAGGTCTGCAGTTCGGCCCCTCGAGGCTCTGGATCGAGCCCGGATCGCGCGCCGTCGCATAGACGCTCCAGCCCCGCCCCGCCAGGCGCTCGGCGGTGGCGCGCCCGATGCCTGAGGAGCAGCCGGTGATGAGCACCGCACGCCCGGGTGCGCTCATCTAAGACAGAGCCCGGACTTCGTCGAGCACCAGATCGACCTCCTCGAGGGTGTTGAAGTGGCAGAACCCGATGCGGACGGCCCCGCCCGAGCCTTCGAGATCCAGCCGCTCCATGAGCTTCTGGGCGTAGTAGTTGCCGTCCCAGACGAAGATGCCGGTGCGCCCGAGCGCCTCGGCTACAGAGCGTGGATGGAGGCCGTCCACCCGCACCGCGAAGGTGGGCGTGCGCTCGCCGGCGCGGCCCGGATCCGCGATCCCGTACAGCCTTACCTTGGGCAACGACGTGAGGCCCTCGAGCCACCGGACCGTCAGGCCCGCCTCCCACGTCGCAACCGCCTTCCCCGCCCGGATGAGGGCCGCGCGCCGATCGCCCGTGGCTTCGACTTCACCCCTTGGGGCCGGGCCCCTTCGACCCGGTTCCTTCACCTCTCCGTCTACTGAGGGCCGCCGACCGACCTCGCCGGTCCCCCCTGAGCCCAGGGCGGCGAGGTAGTCGATCGCGGCCACGAGGCCCGCCATGCCCTCGTGATTGCCCGTGCCCGTCTCCCACCGGTGCGGTGCCAGGTCGCTCGAGGGCGCCACCTTGTAGGGCCGCAGCCCGTCCAGCAGCTCCTTGCGGCCGAACATCAGCCCCAGATGCGGGCCGAAGAACTTGTAGGGGGAGCAGAAGAGGAAGTCGGCGTCGAGGGCAGCGACGTCGATCGTGCGGTGCGGTGCGAGGTGGACGGCGTCGAAGACGATCAGCGCCTCGGTGGCCGAGCGTATCGCCGCCACGACCTCGGAGGCGGGGGTGACACTGCCGACCGCGTTGGAGGCCAATGTGAGCGCGATGATGCGGGTCCGGCGCGACAGGGCCGCTTGCAGGCTCCTCAAGTCGAGGGTGCAGTCCTCGGTCCTGAAATCGACCCACCGGACGAATGCGCCCGAGTCCTCCGCCGCCGCGACCCAGGGCGCGATGTTGGCGTCGTGATCGAGCGTCGAGACGACCACTTCGTCGCCGGGGCCGAGCGTGCGGGCCAGCGACCGGGACAGCGCGAAGGCGAGGGTGGTCATATTGGCGCCGATGACCACTTCGTGGGGCCGGGCGCCGAGGAAGTCGGCGGCGGCCCGGTGGGCGTCTTCGATGAGTGCATCGGTCTCCCGACTGGTGATGCCCGGGCCACCCTCGTTGGAAGTCCCCCTCCGGAGGTGGTCTGCCATCGCCTGGACCACCGTATCCGGCGTCTGCGTGCCCCCCGGCGAATCGGCGAAGACGCAGGGCCGCCCTCCGACCGTGCGGGTCAGGGACGGGAAGAGAGGACGCAGGGTGGCGGGGTCGATGGTGTGGGTGCCGGCTCGCAAAGGTGCTCCTCGAATGCTTGTGGGGCTTTCATCATAAGAGTGGTAGCGCCGGCACCCGATAGCCCGCTTCACCGCATTCTCGAGCTCGGAAACCAACTTCGTTAGTGCAATGGACGCTCAAGACTGGAGACTGTCCCTCCTGTTCGCTATGGTGAAGCGAACATGCGTTCGATCTGGAGCATCAGCTCGATATGGAGGATGTGCAGTGCGCGTCATGGGCATCGACCCGGGGATTGCCGTCACCGGCTACGGCGTGGTCGAACGCCATGACGGGCGGCTCAGGGCCGTGGCCCACGGCGCCGTCCGCACCGGCGCCGGAGACTGCCAGGCGGTGCGGCTGGCTCGGCTGCGCGCCGAGATCGCCGGGCTCATTTCCCGCCTCCGGCCCGAGGCGGCGGCGATCGAGCGCCTGTTCTTCAACGCCAACGTGAAGACGGCGATGGCGGTGGGGCAGGCGTCCGGCGTCGTCCTGGCGTCTCTCGCCGAAGCCGGCGTCGAGGTCACCGATTACACGCCTCCACAGGTGAAGCTCGCGGTCGCGGGATCGGGAGTTGCCTCGAAGCGCCAGGTCCAGACCATGGTGACCTCGCTTCTCGGGTTGGACGCCGCGCCCTCGACGCCCGATGCGGCGGACGCACTGGCTCTTGCGATCGCCCATCACAATCGGAGCGGCCTTGCCCGGGCGGTGGCGGCGGCGAGGGACGCTCGATGATCGGCTACCTTGACGGGACCGTGGCGGCTCGCCATCCGAACGGTCTGTTCCTCGAGGTCGGAGGGGTGGGCTACCGCTTGAGCTGTTCGGCGACGACGCTGGCGGCGCTTCCGGCCGCGGGCGAGGGCTTCCGGTTGTACACACATCTCCATGTGCGCGAGGACGTGCTCGCCCTCTACGGATTCGCCTCCGAGGCCGAGCAGGGCATTTTCGAGGCTCTGCTCGGTGTCTCGGGGGTCGGGCCGAAGGTGGCTCTCGGGGTCTGCTCGGCGTTCACGCCCGATGCCCTGCGACGCGCCCTCGTCACCGACGATGTGGCCGCCCTCGCGTCCGTGCCCGGGATCGGCAAGCGGACGGCCCAGCGCATGGTCCTCGATTTGAAAGAGAAGCTTGCGCTCCCGGACCTCCAGGTCGCGGGACCGGCGCAGGGCGCCGCCGCCGGCGCCCGGAGCGCGCTCGAGAACCTGGGCTACTCCCCCTCGGAGGTGCGCGGCGCCCTCAATGAGCTGAACCCGGCCCCTGGGGAGTCCGTGGAGGCTGTCGTGCGGGCCGCGTTGTCGGTGCTCGCCCGGCCGATGGTGGTGTCCGGAGATGGAGAGACCGCGGAGCGAGGGTCGTGACCGACGAGATCCTGGCCGCGGTCGTCGACCCGGGTGAACGGGACGCAGAGACGTCGCTTCGTCCCCGGACGCTCGACGAGTTCGTGGGCCAGGAGGAGCTGAAGGAGCACCTCGGCATCGTGCTGGAGGCTGCCCGTGCCCGCGGTGAGCCCGCGGGCCATGTGCTGCTGAGCGGACCCCCCGGGCTCGGCAAGACCAGCCTCGCCTACGTGATCGCCCGCTCGATGGACGCGGACATCCGTCCCACCTCGGGGCCGGCGCTCGAGCGAGCCGGGGACCTCGCGGCCATCCTGACGAACCTCCAGGACGGCGATGTTCTGTTCGTCGACGAGATCCACCGCCTGCCGCGCACCGTCGAAGAGGTGCTCTACCCGGCGATGGAAGACGGTCAGCTCGACCTCGTGATCGGCAAGGGACCCAGCGCGAACACGATCCGGCTCGACCTCCCGCGCTTCACGCTGGTGGGGGCCACAACGCGGGCCGGGCTGCTCACCGGCCCCCTGCGAAGCCGCTTCGAGCTATCCGAAAAGCTCGACTTCTATCCGCCCGAGGATCTCGAGACGATCATCTTGCGCTCGGCCCGCATCCTGGATGTGTCCCTCGACGCCGACGGGGGGAGCGGCGCCTGGGAGATCGCCAGGCGCTCGCGGGGAACGCCGCGCATCGCCAATCGGCTCCTGCGCCGGGTGCGCGACTTTGCACAGGTGCGCGCCGACGGCTACATCGACGCGCGGGTGGCGCGCCGGGCGCTCGAGGTCTTCAAGGTCGACGAGCAGGGGCTGGACAAGGTCGACTGGGCCATCCTGGATGCGGTCGTCACCCGCTTCTCCGGCGGGCCGGTCGGGCTTTCGACCTTGGCCGTTGCCGTAGGAGAGGAGCCCGACACCATCGAGGATGTCTACGAGCCCTACCTGCTGCAGCTCGGGTTTCTACGGCGTACTCCACGGGGGCGAGTCGCGACCCCGGCTGCGTTCGGTCACCTGGGAGTAGCCGCCCCGGACGGCGCCGCCGGCGCCCGCCTGTTCGAGTCCTGAGCGGAGTCTCGTCGTCGCAACGCCGAGAACGCTCCACCAGGGTCGGTCCGCTGGTCCCGCTCGCAACCGGGCTTTGGGCCTCTGTGGCGGTAGGATTGGCCCGCAGGGGCCGCCTGCGGCGGCTCCCTTCGCGTTGCCGACAACTACCAAAAAGGACGTGACCGAGTCGTGGAAGGCCTTTCAGCCCTCATATTCCCAGCGTTGCTCATCGCCATCTTCTACTTCATGTTGATCCGGCCTCAGAGAAAGCGCGCCGATCAGCACAAGAAGCTCATCGAAAGCGTGGGGTACGGAGATGAAGTGGTGACCATCGGCGGTGTTTTCGGCATCGTCCGGTCGCTCGACGACGCCGAGGTGGAACTCGAAGTGGCGCCCGGCACGACCATGCGCTTCCTTCGGACGGCCATTGCGCGCAGGGTGGTCGACGATCCTGTGGGCCCGGCGGATGCGGGGTCGGAAGGAGAAGCGTGACCCGTCTGGGTGCGTCCGAGTCGGACGGCATCCCCCTCGTGGAACGGAGCGCCAAAGAGACGAGACCGGTCGAACCTGCGCCGACTCCAGAGCCGGTCGAGCCCGAATCATCGATCAAGCTCGCGCACGTCCAGGCCCACGAGGGGGTCCAGACGTTCATCGCTCTTTCGGACCGCTATCTAGGTGAGCTCGGCTTCACCGAGCACGGCTTTCGTCACGCCGGGCTCGTGGCCAGCATCGCCTACAACGTGCTGCACCGGCTCGACTACGACGATCGAATGGCCGAGCTCGCGGCGATTTCCGGTTACCTGCACGACATGGGCAACTTCGTGTCCCGCTCCATGCATTCGAACTCGAGCGCCGGCATCTCCTATGACTTGCTCCGCGACATCGGGATGGGTTATGGGGAGATTGGGGTCGTCCTGGGGGCGATCGGAAACCACGAAGAGGAGTTCGGCCACCCGGTAAACCCGGCGGGAGCAGCGCTCATCATCGCCGACAAGTCAGACGTTCACCGCAGTCGTGTCCGTGTGAACGACCCATCGTTGTTCGACATACATGACCGGGTGAACCACGCCGTCGAGCATTCGTTCCTGCGAGTGGATTCCGTGGCGCGCACCCTGACGCTCGAGCTTTCGATCGACACCGAGCTTGCGGGGGTCATGGAGTACTTCGAGATCTTCTTGTCCCGCATGGTGATGTGCCGCCGGGCGGCCGAGTTCCTCGACTGCCAGTTCAAGATCGATATCAACGGAGCGAAGCTGCTGTGAGCAAGGGTTCTGCCGGACGATGAAGACCACTCGCTACAGGATCTAT
>JALZIO010000012.1 GCA_030860245.1 Actinomycetota bacterium
GGCCAGCTCGTGGGTTATCCGATCATCTCTCTGGGCGACCGCTACGACGTGATTGCTTACGTGCGCAGGCTGGAAGAGGTGCTGATCAGGACCGCTGCCGACCTCGGACTCGAGGCGCGCCGGGACAGACATACGGGAGTTTGGGTTGGGACCGACAAGCTGGCGGCCATCGGCGTGAAGATCACCCGGGGCATCACCATGCACGGTTTCGCCCTCAATGTCACAACCGATCTGGCTATGTTCGCAGGGATCGTTCCTTGCGGGCTGAACGACCGCGGGGTTACCTCCGTGGAGGCGGCCACCGGGCGCGCCCATTCCGTCCGTGCCACGGCGGGGATAGCGGCGCATCACGCCGGAATCGTCTTCGGCCGTGAGGTCGTCTGGACCGCTCCGGAGGACATGACTGCGCCGTCCCTGGCCCATCCGCCCATGAAGTCGAACACCAGCGCATGACGAGACGCACCCGACCCGAGGAGACGTCCGCGTGAAACCGGGCAAAGACAGACACACCGAGCTTGGCCTCAAAGAGGAGGATCTCGTTGGCATGTACCGCTGCATGCTGTTGGCGCGTTTCTGCGATGAGCGTCAATGGTCGTTGAATCGCCAGGGCAAAGCTCCTTTTGTGATACCAGTCTCCGGCCATGAGGGGGCCCAGGTCGGCTCTGCGTGGGCATTCGAACGCGGCAAGGACATTTTCTGCCCCTACTACCGCGACATGGCCCTCGTCCTCGTCGCCGGGTTCACCGTGTACGACGTGTTCCTGGGCCTGTTCGGCAAGGCGGACGATCCTTCTTCGGGAGGCCGCCAGATGCCCGCCCACTGGGGCTCGAAGGTCCGCAACATCATCACCGGTTCATCGCCCATTTCCACTCAGGTGCTTCACGCCGCCGGGCTGGCGCTGTCGAAGAAGATCAAGCGTGAGGACGCGGTCGTGGGCACGTGGTTCGGTGAGGGCGGGACCTCGGAGGGTGATTGGCACGGCGCCATGAACTTCGCCGGCATTCACACCCTGCCGTTGATCTTCGTGTGCGAGAACAACCAGTACGCGATCAGCGTCCACGAATCCAGACAGGTGGCGGGACGCGTCTACAAACGGGCGAAGGGCTATGGGTTCCCCGGAGTCGTCGGTGACGGCAACAACATTCTCGAGTGCTACAAGCTCACCAAAGAGGCGGTCGATCGCGCCCGGGCCGGTGAGGGACCTTCCCTCATCGAGCTCCGAACCTATCGTTACTACTCCCACACATCAGACGACGACGATCGAACCTATCGACCCTCGGCAGAGGTTCAGGAGTGGAAGAGGAAAGATCCCATCCCCCGATTCGAGAGATACCTAAAGTCGGTGGACGTGCTGGATGCTTCGATGATCGAAGAGTTGCGCGGCGCCACCAAGGCCGAGGTGACCGAGGCGGCAAAGACCGCCGAAGCCGCAGACTTCCCCGATCCATCCACCGCGGCGAAGAATGTATTCGGGGATATCGAGGTCGTGTGATGGCGGTCAAGAACGTCATACAAGCGGTGCACGACACCCTTCATGAAACCATGGAGCTCGATGAGCGCGTGCTCGTCCTCGGAGAGGACGTCGGCGCACGCGGCGGGGTTTTCAGAGCGACGATGGGGTTTCTGGACGACTTCGGGCCGGAGCGCGTCATCGACACCCCGTTGGACGAATGTTTGATCGCCGGCCTGTCAATCGGACTAGCGCTCGACGATATGCGTCCCGTTGCCGAGATCCAGTTCGCGGACTTCATCTACCCGGCTTTCAACCAGATCGTTTCGGAAGCAGCGCGAATACGCTATCGCTCGAACGGGGACTTCGGTGTGCCCATGGTCATCCGAGCCCCATACGGCGGAGGAGTCCACGGCGCTCTCTATCACTCGCAGTCCATCGAGGCATTGTTCGCCCATGTGCCCGGTCTGAAGGTGGTAGCTCCGTCGACCCCTTACGACGTCAAAGGCATGTTGATTCAAGCCATCGAGGATCCCGATCCGGTTCTCTTCCTGGAGCACAAGAAGACCTATCGCCTGATCAAGGGCGAGGTGCCCGACGACCGCTTTACGGTGCCCTTCGGAGTTGCCGAGGTGCGGCGTGGGGGAGACGATCTGACCTGTATTTCCTATGGGTTGATGTGGCATCTGTGTCTGGAGGCAGCGGAACGCCTTGCAGGCGAAGGCATAGGAGTCGAGGTCATCGACCTGCGCAGCATCTATCCACTCGATATGGACACGGTGCTCCAATCGGTCGGCAAGACGGGCAAAGTGATGGTGGTGCACGAGGACAACAAGTTTCTTGGCCTGGGAGCAGAGATCTCGGCGCAGATAGGAGAAAAGGCGCTGTCCGAGCTCGACTGCCCGGTCAAAAGGATCGCCCCACCCCACGTTCCGGCGATGCCCTATTCGCCCACCCTCGAGCACTGGTACCTCCCCGACGCCGATAGGCTGGAGCAGGAGATGCGAACACTGGCGAGCTACTGATGATGACGGGCCCATGGGTCAACCGCTTCTGATTCCTACAATCAGGACGCGCGCCGAGGCCGAGCGCGATCTTCGGAGAGGCACGCCCATGCACGCCGCCCCGGGGGCGGGCGCGCCGAAGCCGACGCGCCGGCCGG
Source organism: Actinomycetota bacterium (assembly GCA_030860245.1). Classification (GTDB taxonomy): domain Bacteria; phylum Actinomycetota; class CADDZG01; order CADDZG01; family WHSQ01; genus JACDDL01. Next base: position 2,613 of record JALZIO010000012.1, read on the forward strand.
AGTGGCTCAAGGTGCGGGTCCAGCAGGGCGAGAACTTCATCGAATTGAGGGACCTGATGCGTGAACGCGGGCTTCACACGGTCTGCGAGGAGGCGGCGTGTCCCAACATCTACGAATGCTGGGAGGCGCGCGAGGCCACCTTTCTTCTCGGTGGCGACCTCTGTACGAGGCGGTGCGGATTCTGCGACATCAAGACGTCCAAGCCGGGACCCCTGGATCCCGCCGAGCCTGCCAAGATCGCCGAAGCCGTTTCTCTCATGGGTCTCAAGTTCGCGGTGATCACCGCTGTTGCGCGCGACGATCTCGCCGATGCGGGTTCGCACCACTGGGCGTCGACGGTTGCCGCCGTACGAGCCGCCCGGCCCGAGTGCGGGATCGAGGTCTTGATCCCGGACTTCAAGGGGCGCAAAGAGCATCCCCGCGCCTCCCTCGAGCGTGTGATCGACTCTAGACCGGACGTGCTGGCCCACAACCTCGAAACCGTGCGGCGCATGCATCCTGCGATTCGGCCCGGGTTTGGTTACGAGGCGAGCCTGCAGCTCCTCCGTTGGGCCAAGGAGCTCAAGGCGGACCAGGTGACCAAGTCGAACCTCATCGTCGGGATGGGCGAGCGGGAAGAGGAGGTGTACGGGTCCATGGCGGATCTGCGGGAGGCAGGCTGCGACGTGCTGACGATCGGCCAGTATCTGCAACCGAGTGTGGCGTGGCATCTGGCGGTGGACCGGTGGGTGCATCCGGACGAGTTCGCCCGGTTCAAGGCATGGGGCGAGGACGAGCTCGGCTTTGCATGGGTCGAGTCCGGGCCCCTCGTCCGCTCGAGCTACCACGCGGGGAAGCAGTACCGCAGCGCTGCGGAGCGCCTTGTCGCCTCCGCCTGAGGGCAAAAAGCGCGGTCTGCTTGCCTCGACTCCGCGGACAGAGGGAGCCCATGTCAAGGGGCGACCCTGTTCACTTGACCTCGATCTCCGGACGGCAGCGCCCGACCGGGTATCATTCAGGTGCCGGTTGTGCTCGTTTGCCAGGAGGTGAAACCCAATGACGTACGTCATCGCGGAGCCGTGCATCGGCGTTAAAGATCGGGCGTGCGTCGACGAATGTCCGGTCGACTGCATATACGAGGGTGAGGAGCAGTTGTGGATCCACCCGGAGGAGTGCGTCGATTGTGACGCGTGCCTGCCGGCCTGCCCCGTGGATGCAATTTACCCTGCGGACAACGTTCCTCCCGAGTGGACCTCGTTCATCGGCACCCAGGCCCAGTGGTTCGAAGCGCATCCGGAGGCCTCCGGCGGCGCCATGGAGAGCCCCTTCGCCCCGGCAGAGGAGAGAGGAGAGTAGAACCGATCACCGAGCCAAGCTCCCCCGATTCTTGGCGGCCTTTTCTCGGGCGCCGGGTGTCGGTCAGATATCGCCTCCATGACGATCCGTCGCCGTTCTCCGAAGGGGTCGGGGTAGTGCAAGCGATATCGCCGGACGCGGCCGGTAGGCGGTCGCTGAAGCTGGTGGACCGGCGAGGCGACACAGTAATTGTGCCGCTGGTCGATTTGGTGGCGGCCAAAGCCTTCTAGAGGCACTCGTAGCTTGAAGGCGCTGTTATGGTCGATAGACACAATGTACAGAGCTTTTCTACGCGCGCCCGGGGGGATCTGATGGCGGCCCACGCAGCCCCGCCCGCCCACGTCCGGGGCGATCGCAAGGAACTACCACGCGTGGTGGTGCGCTTCGCGGGTGACTCCGGCGACGGAATGCAGCTCACGGGAGATCGCTTCACCAGCGTCAGCGCCGCCTTCGGCAACGACCTCGTCACCATGCCTGACTTTCCGGCCGAGATCCGGGCCCCGGCCGGTTCCCTGGCGGGTGTCTCGGCTTTTCAGATTCACTTCTCCAACCACGACATCCTGACTCCGGGCGACCAGCCCGGCGTGCTGGTCGCAATGAACCCTGCCGCTCTGAAAGCAAACCTTGCTGATGTGATGCGTGGCGGAATGCTGATACTCAACACCGACTCGTTCGACAAGCGCAACTTGGAGAAGGCCGGTTTTTCGTCGAATCCTCTGGACGATGGCTCTCTCGATAGCTACCAGGTCTACAAGATCCCCATGACGTCGATGACCATCGATTCGGTCAAGGGATCCGGAGCGTCGAAGAAGGAAGGAGAACGCTCCAAGAACATGTTCGCCCTCGGGGTGCTTTCCTGGATGTATTCCCGTCCGCTCGATCCCACCATCGAATATCTCGAGAACAAGTTCGCCAAGAAAGAATCCATCGCAAGGGCCAATGTGGCGGCTCTGAAGGCGGGGCATGCTTTCGGTGAAACCGCAGAGCTGAGCGCCTTCGAGGTCAAGCCCGCCACTCTTGCTCCCGGCAGGTACCGGAGGATCACCGGCAACCAAGCGCTTGCCTACGGGCTGATTGCCGCCAGCGTGCAGTCCAAGCTGCCCTTGTTCCTCGGCTCCTACCCCATCACACCCGCGTCGGATGTCCTCCACGAGCTTGCCCGCTACAAAAATTTCGGGGTCCGCACACTTCAGGCTGAAGACGAGATCGCTGCGATCGGCATGGCCCTGGGCGCCGCCTTTTCCGGACATCTCGGAATCACGACAACCTCGGGACCCGGACTTGACCTCAAATCGGAGACGCTCGGCCTGGCAATTTCGCTCGAGCTGCCGCTGATTGTCATCGACATCCAAAGGGGTGGTCCATCGACCGGGCTGCCTACCAAGACCGAACAATCAGATTTGTTGCACGCGATGTACGGGCGTCATGGGGAGGCGCCGCTTCCCATTGTGGCCTCCTATTCGCCAGCGTCTTGTTTCTGGGCGGCCTTGGAGTCGGCGCGCATCGCACTCAAGTACATGACGCCGGTGATCCTGCTCTCCGACGGTTACATCGCAAACGGCGCCGAACCATGGCACATACCGTCGGTCGACAAGCTTCCCGATATCTCGGTCCGGTTTGCATCACAACCCAATGTGGGTGAGGACTTCTGGCCCTATCTTCGCGATGACGAGACCCTGGCGCGTCCCTGGGCGATACCGGGCACTGCCGGACTGGAGCATCGGGTAGGTGGGCTGGAAAAAGCGGATGGCACCGGAAACATCTCCTATGACCCAGACAACCATCATCTGATGACACAACTCAGGCAGGCGAAGGTCAAGGCCATCGAAGAGGATATCGATCCGCTCGAGTTCGACGGCAGCCCGGACGCACGTGTGCTCGTGCTCGGCTGGGGGGGAACCTACGGCACCATCGGCGAGGTCTGCCGGCGTCTCCGCGCCCGCGGCAAGCCGGTGGCAAGGGCACACCTCAAGCACCTTAACCCCATGCCCAAGAACACCGGCGAAGTGCTTCGCCGCTTCGAGAAGGTGGTCATTCCCGAGCTCAACATGGGACAGTTGTCCAAGCTGATCCGTTCCGAGTTTCTGATCGAGACCGTTTCTATCAACTGCGTTAGAGGCCTCCCCTTCTCATCGACCGAGTTGGAGGCCGAGCTCGAGGAGTTGATGGCATGATCGATCAGAACGGACATTCCCTGGACGAGGGAGGACGCGGCATCACCGAAGCCTCGGGTGGGGTCGGAACGTTGACGCGTGAGGATTTCGTGTCCGATCAAGAGGTTCGCTGGTGCCCCGGTTGTGGTGACTACGCGATTCTTGCGGCGGTTCAGAGCATCATGCCCGAGCTCGGTGTCCCGCGCGAGAAGGTGGTGTTCGTGTCGGGTATCGGCTGTTCGAGCCGCTTTCCCTACTACATGAATACCTATGGCGTACACGGCATCCACGGACGGGCTCCCGCGATCGCGACCGGCATCGCCAGCGCGCGCCCGGACCTGCAGGTGTGGGTTGTCACCGGCGACGGGGACGGTCTCTCCATCGGAGGGAACCATCT
>JALZIO010000018.1 GCA_030860245.1 Actinomycetota bacterium
GTGCTGGCGGTTGTATTACTAGCTCGCGGTTGAAATCACCGACATATTTTGAGTGTCGGTGCAGGCGCCAGCTACGCACGAAACACTAGACCAGGCTGACGGTCCCGGCAGGGCCTGATGCTACGAAGAGCATGCACCGGCCGTCTTCATGGGGCTAAGACCGCCTTCGTCACGCGCCCGGCCTGCACGTCGTCCAGAGCCTCGTTCACCGCTTCGAGAGGGTAGGGCGACACCAGGCGGGCCAGATCGAAGCGTTCGCTCAACTGCGGGAGCGACACCACGAAGTCGACGACGTCGGCGCCGGAAAGAGCCCACGAGCCGAGCACCCGCAGCTGCTTGCGCGTGATGAAGTGTGGGTTCAAGGGGGTCGGCCCGTGGTCGGTGTACTGGCCCAGCACGAGATACGTGCCATTAGGCCTGCACATCCCGAGGCCCTCCGCCACGGCCGAGGGAACACCGGTCGCCTCCACGACGATGTCTGCTCCCCTGGACCCCGGCGTGTGATCCGTCACTTGGGCGACCCGCGTGCTGGAGTTGGTGATCTCGAAGATGTCAACGTAGGCATCGGCGACGCCCAGCTCCCGTGCGAGCTCCAGCCGGCCCGCGGGCCCGCCCACCATCACGATGCGCCCGGCGCCGCTGAGCCGGGCGAACATCGCGGCGGCGAGGCCGACCGGCCCGGTGCCCTGCACCACAACGGTATCCCCGACCCCCGGCCGCGCAATCCCGAGCAGCCCATGCACCACAGTCGGACCGGCACAACCGAGTGCAATGGCTGCCTCCATGGAGACCTCGTCGGGGAGGCGCACCACCATCGAACCGGCCTCGAGGTACTGGAGATCACCCCACGACCCGAGAAGGTGAGGCCATTCATCGGACCGGCGCGAGATGCCGTACACGCTCCGGTTCTGGCACAGCGTCGGCTGACGCTCCTGCCGGCAATAGAAGCACCGGCCGCAGGCGATGCTCGACGCCCACGTGACGCGATCTCCCTCACTCAGCGGCGCGCCGAGGGCATCCTCGGTCACCTCGCCGCCGAGCGCCGCCACGGTGCCCACCGCTTCATGCCCGAGGATGACGGGAATCGGCATCGGCAGGTGTCCCGCCTGGAGGTGGACGTCGGTGCCACAGATGCCCCCGTAGGCCACCTTGACGAGCAGCGCGCCGAGCTCGAGATCGGGCACCTCGAAGGACTCGATCCCGAGTGGTGCACCAAACGCCTCGAGCACCGCTCCCCTGCTTTGCATCACCGTCGATGCTACAGACCCAATGGTGCCCACGCCCACCAAGGGTTCAACACACTGCCAAGGCCAGACTCAGGGGTTTGCGGAATGGACGCTAAGGGGCAGCCGTTTCGAGGAGTTGCCGGAATGCGTCTTCGTCGAGAAGCTCCACCCCCAAGGTGAGCGCCTTGTCGTACTTCGACCCGGGGTTGTCACCCGCAACGACGAAGTCGGTCTTCTTGGACACGCCCGAAGTTACCTTGCCGCCGAGAGATTCGATCGCCCGGGTAGCTTCATCGCGCGAGAAGTCTTCGAGTGAACCGGTCAACACGAAGCTCTTGCTCTCCAACGGTCCTCCCGCCTTCTTCTCCGGGCCCTTGGGGTCGACCCCCGCTTCCTTGAGCCTGTCGATCACCGCCAGGTTGCGTTTTTGATGGAAGAAGGTCTCGACTGAAACGGCAAGGGTGGGCCCGATGCCGTCAATCGCCTCCAGCTCCTCGCGCGTCATCGTGCGGAGGCGGTCCAGCGCGCCGGCCTCTGCAGCGAGATCATTGGCTGAAGTGGCTCCGATGTGGCGGATTCCCAAACCAACCAACAGGTTGTCGAGTGGACGCTCCTTGGACGCTTCTATCGCTTTCATCAGATTATCGATCGATTTCTCGCCGAAACCCTCCAGCTCGGCCAGTTGCCAGCGGGTGAGGTAATAGATGTCGGCTACATCCGAGATCCAACCCCTGGCTATCAGGGCCTGGATCGTCTTGTAGCCAAGTCCTTCGATGTCCATCGCCCCGCGCGAAGCAAAGTGAAACAGGCGCTCGAGACGTTGAGCGGGGCAGTCGATCCCGGTGCAACGCGACACCACCTCGCCGGGCTCCCGTACTATCGCAGAGCCGCAGGACGGACACTTCTTCGGCATGACGAAGGGCCGCTCTGCACCGGTGCGCTTGGCTTCGACAGGACTGACTACATCGGGGATGACGTCTCCGGCGCGCCGCACGATGACCGTGTCCCCGATCCGGATATCCCTCCTCTTGACCTCATCTTCGTTGTGCAGCGTGGCCGTCGATACCGTGACGCCGCCGACGAAGACCGGCTCGAGGTGGGCGAACGGGGTAGCAGCGCCCGTGCGCCCGACATTGATCTCTATGTCCTTGAGCACCGTCGTACGTTCCTCGGGTGGGTATTTGTAGGCGATCGCCCAGCGTGGGGCCTTGGCCGTGTAGCCAAGTTCTTCTTGCTGCGCGACAGGATCCACTTTCACAACGACACCGTCGATCTCATACGGCACGTCGTGACGGTGTTTGCCCCAGTGGGTGCAGAACTCATAGACCTCGTCAAGGGTCGTCAGGCGG
>JALZIO010000248.1 GCA_030860245.1 Actinomycetota bacterium
CGTGCAGGCTCACCCGGCGGATACCGGACAAGGCGACGTCCGGGACGACCCTCTCGAGGGGTTATCGCTTAACGGGGGCGCACGCTGAAGCGCCGGCCCATGCGTGTCACCCCTTCTACCGCCCACATGAGTACAGTGCCAGATGCCCGGGCTGGCGTCAGGGACGGAGCGAGCTCGCATCCACCACTTCGAAATGCTCTCCGGAAACCCGTCCCAGCGTGTGGAGGGCATCGTTGTTCCAGCGCTCCGAGGGTGAACCGCTGATGAACCAATCTGAACCGTTATCCGCGACAATCATCCCGTACTGCTTGAGAGCCCGCAACACGACACGCGCCTGGAAAGGGAAAGCGGAAACGTCAAAGCTCTTCTCGAGCCGAAGTCGCTGTCCCATTGCCGGAAGATCCGGGTTCGTCAGAGATGAGGCGAAGTGGCGCGCCGGGTAGACAAAGGCACGTCTCGTACGCGACGCGGTGAAGCGCAGGGCGTGGTCGATCTCGCCGGCACGAACATCGGAGAAGCGAACGAGCCCGGGCAGTATCGGCAGACCTGCCGCATCTGCCGAGGTCCAATTGTGCGGGCGCAGCCGATTGAGGTCAAGGTCCCAAACCGCCCCCGATCCAGCTTCCCAGGAGGCTCCACCGCCATGGCGATGCGCGTCGAACATCTCGTAGAGCTTGCAGTCCGCCCGGTCGACCACTATTACGTGCCGATCACCGTCAGAGCCGGACCCGCCTTCGATCGGGGCGTCGGGCGGGATGGGGTACGGGCCGGGATTCGACTCTCTCGCGTAGACGAATATGACCGGAACATTCTCTTGTCCGGCCCCCACCGTGGTGACGGGAATACCAATAGGCCCACCGCGCCACAGACCGGATCCGAAGTCGGGATGGAGAGTTCCATCGAGCCCGATGCTTCTGACAATCGCGTTCGAACGAGGGTGAACCGGAAGCTCGTCAACGCGTCGATTCCAGGGGTTGTCCCTGGGGAAGACACGGCAGCGCGGGGCCGCGGGAAGCGGGTGGCCGGGCACCTCGATGGCGCCGCCGGCGACCGTCATGAGTACCGTCAGGCCGGCAACTCACAGAAATCTCACCCTCGCCCTATCGGCACCTGCCGGCCTCTCCGTGAATTGCCCCAGCTCGGGTCGAACCGAGGCTTCCTCAGCCTATCCACGTGGCGTGCAACTGGTGCGCAAGGACGACCGTCGTCGTTGTGAAACGAATGGAGATTGAACGAGGTGTTTACTTCGATGCCTGGTTCCCGCGCCAGCACTGCTACCACCCGAGTCTCCCCCCACGCCGCCTTCGCATGATCGAGGACCTGGTCGACTTGAAGGCGACGGTTCTCGTCTGGGCTGCCCTGGGCGGGGGCTCTCTCTCCCTGCCCTACCTCGAGCAGGAGGCCTTCGGCGACATCGATCCCCGCTTCCGCTTCTACGGCTTCGTCAACGACGCCGAGTTCATCCGCGCATGTGAGGAACGCGGGATAAAGGTGTTTGGTGTCGTCTTCGAGGTGCAGGGGTGGGAGTTCCCCGTAAAGCTCAACGAATCCGATGACAAGATCCTTGCCTTGAACGAGGTGCACGAAGAGGATCCTGTGAAGTGGCTCGGCTTGAGAGAGTTTTCACAGAATAGCTATCCCGCCTTGTGGAAGTCATTTGAAACCTACTTCCCTGAGGGGCTACAAAACAGCAACGGAGCACCGGTAACCGATCTTCTCGAGGAGTGCTGTTCTCGCGACATCTACGGCGCTCCGTGCCATGCGCACTGGGTCGAGTGTCCCGACAGGGACCATTACTGCTACACCATGGACCGGAACAACCCCGTCTGGCGCGAGTACCTCAAGGCGATAGTCCGTATCCAGATCGATGCCGGGGTCGCCGGAGTGCACCTGGACGAGGCCGAGCTGCCGATTACCAGCCTGCAATACGGAGGGTGCTTCTGTAAGGACTGCATGGCGGGGTTTCGGGAGTATGTCCGTGACCGTACGCCCGACGAACTGGCAGGAGTCGACATCGACTCGTGGCATTACGGAAGCTGGCTGTTGGAGCGGGGACATGACTTCAAGTCCGCCCAGGCCGACGCGCCGCTCTTTTGGGACTACCTGCGATTCCAGCAGCAAAGCATCACGAGATACTTCGGCGAGCTGGCCGATTATGTTCGCTCATATGCGCGCAGCAAGGGACGTGAGGTCCAGGTCTCGGGCAATTTCTTCAACCTATTCGAGCACTATTACGCACTCGAGCCCAAGGTCGACCTCGTAGTCACCGAGATGCGCAACACGGGATACCGTCAGCCATCCTGGTATCGATATGTCGCCGGCTTCGCCGGGAACAAGCCGGTTGTTGTCGTAGAAAACCCCTACGGCGGAGTGATCCCAGAGTTGGCCGCCGCTCTGCACAAGGGCCGCTCGTACGACCTCTTCCGCATGTCGCTCTACGAAGCCGCTGCTTTGGGCGCCAACATGAGCGTGCCTTACGGAGCCTGGATGGGCAGCGAGATTCAGGACTCTTTCCACCCGCCGCACGACTTGTGCGCCGAGATACAGACCTTCCTTGCCGACAACGAGGACCTCTACAGCAGGCGCACGTATTCCGAGATAGGTGTGATCTTCAGCGTGGAGAGCAACTTCCGGCTGCAATCCGGAGGTGATGTGCTGTCAGACAACACGCTGAACGCCATCGGCAGCGACGTCCCGCCGTTTTGGCATGTGTGCGATGCCTTGAGCGATGCAGCTCAGCCCTACGACGTCATCTTCTTCCCGGATGGGGAATTGCGAGCAGATGATCTGTGTGCGGAGGATCTGGAGCGGTACGCCGTGCTGGTGCTTCCTCAATGCAGTTTCTTGACGCTGCCTCAAGCGGCGTTGTTGCAAAGGTACATCGAATCGGGCGGACGAGTTCTGGCGCTTGGAGACACGGGGGCAAACCTGTCTCCCGAAGTGCGTGAACCGTTGATCCAACACGCCAGGTGGTCTGTAGATCGATTGGGGGGATCGGGGCTTGCCGCCCTCTGGGCGGCCGCCCCGCAGGTTCGTCTGACACCCTCCGTGGATGCCGCCGTCAACTTGCAACGCATCGACGGCGGGGCTGCCGTCCATCTCATCCGCTACGACTACGACGGCAGCCTCGACCGGGTAGCTCCCCTTGCGGAGCTCACCATCGAGGCGCGCCTTCCCATCCGGGCTACTAGGATCGCTGCACATGGAAGCTCGGGCGAATTGTCCGTTCGTCACGACATGCACGACGGCATGCATCGACTGCACCTTACAGATGTTCCCCTCTATTGCGTAATCGCACTGACGTCAAAGGAGAATGGTGATGTCTGAGCCGGCCATTCGTACGCCTATTCGCGAACTGACAGCGGCGTCCTTTCGGCCCTATGGTCGCGTGATCGAGGCTCCACCAGGGTCCCCCGACGCTAGCGGGTCAGGCTGGCGGTGGTGGGGTGAAACCCACATTCTCGAATGTGGCGGCCGTCCCTTCGGTATTGGCTTTCTCGATCTCTTGCGCGCGCCGATGCAATTCGACTGGGCGGAGCGCCATATGCGGTCATCCGAGACCATCCTCCCCCTCGACGGGGATTGCGCGGTGTACGCCGGGCCGCCCGGCCATCCTGAAGAGCCGCCGCGTATGCCTGCCCTCGGCAGCTTCGAGGTGTTCCTTGTCCATTCCGGGCAAGGGGTTATCTTGAATCAAGGCGTCTGGCACGGCGCCCCGTTGGCCGTCGGCGGCCCTGTTCGCGCTGTGGTTCTCCTCCTCGAGGGCACCGGAGCTAACGACACCACCGTCGTGCGCTTCGAGGAAACGCCCGTAGAAATTCTCTCAGACGTAGCCCAGGAGGGATAGAGATGCCCGTTGTGGACCGCAGGGACTTCGGAGGCCGCTTCTCGGTGATCGAAAACTCCGAGCGCCTTGCGAACTATCGCTTTCTCGAGGAACAGCTCATGGAGATGATCGGTGGGTGGTCGCAGACGACGCCCCAGCTCGCGTTCAAAGCAGCTTTTGGATATCACGTCTTCGACCATGCGCAGGCCGCCGACATGCTCGGGGGGCGCCTCACTCAACTCCGGTCCGGGAGTGGACGGGGGAAGCCGGCCACCGATGATTTCACCCATCTCTGCGAATACGTATGGAACCTCGAAACCACTATTGATCGGCTTGTTGCGATATATCGCGTGCTCGAACCGCATCTTGTGAGCACCTACGTCTACCACGCGGACGCCACCGACCCGCTCACCGACACTCCTACCGTTCGTTTGCTGCGCCACCTTGCCGGTATCGATCAATCGCACATCGCGTGGGGCCAGGCCGTCCTCGAAACTCTGTCACAAAGGCCGGAAGATCGTCATAGAGCGCTCGATGTCCAAGCAGATATCGAGGGTCGGCTCCTCGACTGCGGCGGGTCGACAGGCCAGGGGATCGAGTCTCACTGGTTGGCTTTCCACAGCGCCAAAGCCGACGCCGGAAGGGCTCAGAGAAGGAAGCGCGTCAAGTCAGGTTATGTCTTCGTCAAGAGCTGCCCCTCCCTGGAGCATCCGGTGGTCGAGGAGCCGTTCTGGTTCTCGGGCGACCGTGACGACTTCCGCGCCTATGACGCTGATGACGAATGGTCGCTCGAGGGGTTCCGGCACAAGTT